>NZ_JAMPKD010000008.1:0-257327 GCF_039961915.1 Trichocoleus sp. DQ-A2 | reverse complement strand
ATCACCTTCTGACGCAGGTCATAACTATAGGGGTTTGCCATGAGCAGCTTGAATAACTTCAGGACAACAGGTGATCTCTACTCTACGTCCTAACTATCTTGGCGGTTGCTATAATTCGTCAGTAGGATTTTTTTATGCACAGAAGGCTAGGGAAAAGACTTAGTAATCGCAAAAACTTGTAGTTCCTCTGCGTAACTTTGCCCTTTCCCAGATTGCCCTTTGCGTTAAAAAATCATTACTCTTCTACTTGAAATATTCGTAAGCCCCAATGTCATGCTTTAGCCCTAGCGGACGGCTCGATCCTGCATAATCATTCGTGACTTGAGTAAGCGTAGTACCTCTTTCAATGGCTAGGGAACCAGGCTGAAGCTTGTAGTCAGTTGCCACTGTAGTTCCCGGATTTACCAGCAACGGGTTGGCAGTGATATCGCCGGTACCCACAGCAATACCAGCACTGCCACCATACCAAGAGTTATTCTGAAATGCCAATCCCGTTTTGGCTGGAATTTCTGTCATCGCGACACTGCCAGTTTGGGAGAAAATGTTGTTGGCAATCAGATTGTTTGTATGACCTGGATCGCTATGGATCAGGAGCATGGCTCGCGTCGCTTTGTAAAAGGTATTGTTGGCGATAACAAAGTTCTTCAACCCTCCGCCTCTGCCGTAATTTGAAAAATAGGCAAAGCCTGTAAGTCCCCCAATGACGATATTGTTGCGGATTTTAATGTTATTCACTGGGTTGGAAAAATCGTAGTATTCATTGGATGCCTGAATCCCACTCGCTGGTTTACCGTCTCGGTAAAAGTTTGTGTTGTTGGTGGTGTAAATGTGGTTGCGCTCTACCGTGATGTCAGTAGCGTTGTCCAGGTATAGATTCACGCTGTAGTTGTCATACACCTTATTACCAGAAGCTACACCGCCCTTGGTCAAAATAAAGTCGATTCCCTCACCGTAGTTCTGATACACGTGGTTGTTGCTGATGGTGACGTTGCTTGCTCTGCCACTAGCGATCCCCTGATCCCAACCATCAGCAAGGGTACGGCTTTTATTCGCAAGGCAATTCATATAAACGGTGTTGCCGTCGATTCGGATGTTTGAGGCTGTGGTCATATCTTTGTCGTAACCAACAAAGATACCGTTCTTGTAGGAGTTGTAAACGGTGTTGTTGAGGATCTGGAGGTTGTTGCCGCCCCAGGACACAATGCCTGTAAATTTGGAGTTCTTTACTTCAAAGCCCTTGAAGATGTTGTATGCGCCAGCTAGATTCACGATGTTGGTGTTGCTTGGCGTTTTAGTGCCATCTAAAATTGCTTTCTCGCCTGGATAGGATTGGTAGCTAATCGGACTGCTGGCGGTGCCGATGCTGCCAATGTATTGTTCTTTCGTAAAGCTGTAGGTGCCTCCCCGTACATATACCGTGTCGCCAGCCTTTGCCTTATAAGCTGCGTGACTGATAGTGGCAAATGGGCTGTTTTGGCTTCCAGAATTACTATCACTACCATTCGTCGCAACGTAGTAGGTGGTAATAGCGAGTGCTGGTTTTGTTACTAGTCCGACGCTAACCGTCGAGGCACTAAAAATCAACAGCAGGCTCAATCCAGAAGAGTGTACTTTAGACATTTTTTACTTCGTTGGTAAACGACAAGAACGCTAGAGATGACCCTGCTGTGCAGTTTTAGGAAGCTTCATCAAAACTTCATAAAACTGGTCTGCTAAATCCTAGCCGTCGTTAATACCGATTGAGATCCGCGATATTACTGACATCTTTCGGAGAAAAGGCTGAAATGCAGTAAAAACTTGCTTTATTTGTAGGCTTGTCTTGTGGTCGCTAGTTGCGTTTGCAAAAAAGTTACAAAGAATTTATCAGTAGTACGGAAACTGTACTTTATATAAAAAATATATATAACCGATCGCAAGCTAGCTAGAACAAGGTCTAACCCCGAGGATTATGGTGCTTGTAGCGTTTTTATTGTCCGTAATTCAAGGATTATTGCCAATAACCTTAACTTATGCCTGGATTTTAGGGCGAGTACCTTACGCTGACAATGAGCGCATCCTATGCACTCACAAGGTTTTGAAACTTTGCCACCAAGTTTGACAGTGTTAGCGATCGCTAACGCACCCTAGCCAACAAAAAGCCCCCTGCAAGCAGGGGGTCTTTAACCGAAGTGCTTTTTATGACTAAGTATTTACTAACTCTGACTGCATCTCAGGCTGGGCGGGTTCTTCCTCAGTGATGCCGTAAATGGAGTTGTACAGTTTGACATACTCCTTCGCGGATGTGTCCCAACTGAAGTCCATCTGCATACCCCGCTTCTGCAACTCCTGCCATTGCGGTTTGAAGCGGAAAGCTTCCCATGCCCGAACCATACAGGTGTATAGGTCTAGGGGTTCATAACGGTCGAAGGAGTACCCCGTACCAGCGTGGTTCACTGGGTCGTGGAAAGAAACGGTATCGACTAAGCCACCTGTGCGACGGACAATCGGCACGCAGCCGTAACGCATCGCCAGCATTTGGCTAATGCCGCAAGGCTCAAAGCGGCTAGGCATGAGGAAAGCATCGCTACCCGCATAGATGCGTCTGGAGAGAGCATCGTTATAGAGTAAGTAGTTTGCCATGCGACCAGGGTAGCGGGAAGCCATTTGCCACATCTGGGTTTCGTAATAGCGATCGCCTGTACCCAGGAGAACAAACTGAGCATCGGTATACGCCATAAAGCGATCGAGCATTTGAATCACAAGATCGATGCCCTTCTGCTCCACCAGTCGCGTTACCATGCCAATCACAAAGGCATTTTTGTTAACTTCTAAGCCGACTTCTTCTTGCAGTGCAATTTTGTTGGCTTGACGTTTCTCAAGAGTATCAATTGTGAAGGTCTGAGTAATGTATTTGTCAGTGGCGGGGTCGTAAACCTCCGTATCGATGCCGTTAACAATACCGGATAACTTTCCGCTAATGAAAGACAGCAAACCTTCTAAGGTTTCCCCGTAGGCAGGGGTTTGAATTTGCTGGGCATAGGTAGGGGAAACGGTATTTACCTTGTTGGCAAATTGCACTGCTGCTGCCATTGTGTTGTGTCCTTGCATATACCAAGGACACCAAGTAATTTTCTCTAAATACCAACGCCAAGGCCCTTGATAAGCCAGATTATGAATCGTGAAGACGGTGGTAATATCGGGATCTTGGTTCATCCACACCGGAATCATCCCGGTGTGCCAGTCGTGGCAATGGATAATTTGCGGCTTCCAGTAATTCCAGCAAAACTCTGCTGCACCGTTAGCAAACAGCGTGAACCGCCAGTCTTCATCGTCCCCAGAATAGATGCGACGTGGCATGAAAGCCGGATGACCAAATAGGTACAGTGGCACATCGGTTCCAGGTAGAACGGTTTCATAGACTGAGAACGACTGGAACATGGCAGAACCCGACCAAACAGGGTCTTTGGGAATCTCCATTTTGTCGGGCAGCATACCGTAGTAAGGCATGAAGATTCGCACATCATGCCCCATTTTTCGCAGAATTTTTGGTAAGGCACCAACGACATCACCCATCCCACCCACTTTGGCGATGGGCGCTGCTTCAGCTGCAACAAACAGAATTCGCATTATTGCTGGCGTTTCCTGAAATATTTTGGTTACATCATACCGAGTCAGGGGATCGCCTACCCGATTTTGGAGTTTGATTTTGGATTAATGACCGCGTCCGACTTCGGTAAAAATCTCTTCTAAAATTGCCGAAGCTCCCTGTTCGCGTAACCGATGGGCAAGCTGAATTCCGATTTGTTCGGCATCGCTGGCAGCACCGCTAACGGTGTCTTTAATCATCCGCTTGCCGTCTAAACTGGCAACCATGCCCGTCAAGGTGAGTGTATCGCCGTCAATCTGAGTATTCACTCCGATTGGCACCTGGCAGCCGCCTTCTAGTGTCCGTAAAAAGGCTCTTTCAGCGTAGCAGCGTTGAGCAGTGGGTTGATGCTCTAGTACCTTGAGTAACTCCAGAATTTCGGTGTCACCAGCACGGCATTCGATGCCTAAAGCACCTTGTCCGACGGCATGGAGGGATACTTCAGGGGCAATCACTTGATGAATGCGATCGCTCATATCCAGCCGTTGCAACCCAGCCACAGCTAAAATAATTGCGTCGTACTCGCCAGTATCTAGTTTTGCGAGTCGGGTGTTTAGGTTGCCCCGAATATCTTTAAAAGATAGGTGAGGATAGTGGTGGCGCAGCTGTGCCAGTCGCCGCAGGGAAGACGTTCCAATTACAGCCCCTTCTGGCAGGGTTTCCAGTTGCTTATCTTTGTGCTTTTCATGCACGACAAGGGCGTCTGCCGGATTTTCCCGTTCGCTAACGCATCCTAAAACCAATCCCTCTGGCAAGTTGGTGGGCAAATCTTTGAGGGAATGCACGGCAAAGTCTGTCTCTTGGTTGAGCATTCCCAGTTCGAGTTCTTTCGTAAAGAGTCCCTTATCGCCAATCTTGGCTAAGGCAACATCTAGAATTTTGTCCCCTTGAGTCGCCATCGTGTGGACTTCAAAGGTACATTCGGGAAAGTGTTTCTGGAGTTGTTCTTGCACCCAGTAAGTCTGGACGAGTGCGAGTTGGCTTTTGCGAGAACCGATGCGGATAGTACGAGCCGGACTAGAAACTGTAGGAGACATAAAGCGATCGCCTGAACACAGCAAATAAAGTCACCTGTTCTAGACTACCGCAGCCGTGGCTGTAATAAGCCTGGAGTTTGATGCCAACGCTCTCAAGATAGGTTAAGTAATATAAATTCTCCCCTGTGCTGGAAGTAAGCCAGTCATCGTTGATGGATGTTTATCAGCGACAGCATCATGGATAGAGCGATCGCCTTCTTCAAGAGTCATCGAATTTACAGGCTACAAGCCATTGCCAATCAAGATAAACGGTGCCCAATAATAAGGGTGGCTAAGCCGAGCGATCGCATCCGGTGATGAAGTATTGCCAATACGTTCGATGACAATGCCCCCGCGCTTTTGAGCCAAAGCTGTATAGTCGCTAGTAATCAGAGCAATTTGTGCCTGACGCAGGGCTTCAGCTTTTGTAGTGTTGCCCTTTTTGAGAGTTGCATAGAAGGCATTCATTAAGGCTTGAGTCCCGCCATCATCGACTGTCCAAAGAGATGCGATCGCAGCCCTTGCCCCTGCTCTCTGCATCTGGTAGCCTAAGCCGAGAATCTCTTCACCATTCCCCAGTTTTCCGCCCAATCCGGTTTCACAGGCAGAAAGAACTACCAAATCAACGTTTTTGAGGCTCCATTTTTGGATATCTCGGAGGGTGATGCGATCGCCATTACCAAAGAGAATAAAAGAATCATCCGGTGTCCCCACGACAAACGCGGCATGAGTCGCTAGATGCACGACGGTATAGTCATCCATTTTAGGAACGGTGACTTGAGGGGTGAAGGCTTTATCGATGAGTTTGGTTGTAGTGGGAACGGTCTTGGCTAAATTTTCTACCTCAGTTCCAGCAAAGGGCAACCCAGCAAAGTTAAAGTCTTGTCCACCAACCGTGAAACTGTAGCGTCCGGTGGCAAAGGCACCGGCTAAAACTTGCAGTTGCCGTTGAGGTTGGGTATTGAGTTCTGTAAGGGAAGTGGCAGTAATGTTATTGATGCGGTAGCGTTGCACTAACCATTGTTGTCCATCGTACAAAGCCGCTAGGGGAATGTAACGCAGTTGAGCGTCGGGTGCGTAGACAATCGTTTCGGCATCTGCGGCTTTCAGGTCTGGTTCTAGGGGTTTAATCAGCCAGTTGTAAAGTTGTTGGGCGGGGATTTTGGCGTCAGATTTGGGGTCTTGTAAGGCGCTGCGAAATGCTGCAATTGTCTCGTTGAGTTGTTTCTTGGAAACGTGGACGGTGCGCCGAATGGGGGGAGAGTCAGGGGTGGTGAGGATGAGTTCGATGCGGTCGTCCAGAATTAAGGGGTAGAGGAGGACTGCCTTTTGTTGCAGATTTTTCAGGTTATCTTGTAAGCCAATCAGGTCTTCTAAATCGTCCACCAAATCTGGTTTCCTGCTCTTGGGACTCAGCTGCTGAATCAGTGCCAATACTTCTGGACTTTCGCTGAAGTTATTGAAATCTTCGATAATTTTTTCTTGGGATTTCACCAATTGAGCGATGCGCTGTTCTTGTGCTGGGGTGCGGTTTTCGGGTCGTATTTGTCGTAGTTGAGTGAGTTCTTTGCCAATTTCTACCGCTTTGTCCAGAACCACTTCATAACTCGCCCAAGTCTGTTGTTCTAGTAGGAGATTCGGTAATCCTTGATTAGTATTGTTATTGCCTCGCACGTTGCGGAGGTAATCGTCGAGTTCTTGTACTTTGAGCAAATCTAAAACTCTTTGTGCTTCGAGGATTCGGTCTTGTTTGAGGAGAAGGTTAGCAAGATGACGATATACATTATTAGGAGATGTTTGAGAACAAGCGTTTTGTCTTGCACTGGGTAAGACTTGCAAATTTTTACGAAAGGCTTCAGTGATACTAACAAATTGTTTGTAAAAGATAATTGCTAATTCCGGTTGATTTTGTGCTTCCAACACAGAACCAATGGTATTGAGAGCAGTAGCTTCTTGAGAGCGTGAAGTGTAGGTATCGCCCTTAGACGAATCGCCGATTTCTCTGTAAGTTGCTAGAGCCTGCTGAAAGGATTCTAAAGCTTGAGGGTACTGTTTTAGTGCGACGTAAGACCACCCAATATTATCGAGAGTAGAGAGTTCTTCCCTGCGTGAAGCGTAGCTACCGCCGCTGTTACGATCGCCCATTTCTCTGTAAATTGCTAAAGCCTGCTGGAAATAGTCCAAAGCTTGGGTATGCTGTCCCAGATCCGTGTAGCTCCATCCAATTAGCCTGGAGATAAACGCCTCCTGCTTGCGGTTACTCCCTTTCCGCTCGACCTCCAATGCCTTCTGAAAAGACTGTGCTGCCTCTGGCAACTGATTGTTCCTAAGCTGCTGCAACCCTTCTACAAGCAGGCGAGCCACTGCTCGATCGGAGATAGGTGTTTCTTCAGCGAGACTCCTGCGGCTATAAACCTTCTGAAGGCTTTGGAGAGTTCTTTCTTCTCCTGTGCGATCGCAGGAGTCTCTTCTAATTACCCAAGCCTGCTGGTAGTATTCCAAGGCTTGGGAGTACTGTTTCAGGTTTTCATCATAAACCTTCCCAATATTGTTGAGAATGCGGACTTCTCTTGTAAGGTCGCCAAGTTCTGTATAAATGGCTAGAGCCTGCTGAGAGTATTCCAAACCTTGAGAGTACTGTTTTGAGTCGAAGTAAAACTCCCCAATTTCGCTGAGAGTGTAAGCTTGTTTCTTGCGAGCACCGAGTTCTGTGTAAATCGCTAGAGCCTGCTTGAGGTATTCCAGCCCCTGAGAAGACTGTCCCGACTCTAAGTAAAAATCCCCAATTTCCTCGAAAGTCTCGGCTTCTGACTCGCGAGCGCCAAGCTCTCTGTAAATGGCTAGAGCCTGCTGATAGTATTTCAAAGCCTGAATAGGTGGTTCTGCTTGAGCGTAGATCGATCCGATTCTTCTAGTTATAGTAGCCTCGCCTGCACGGTCGCCACGCTCTCGATATTTCTCCAATGCCTGTTGCAGGGACTGTAACGCTTCTTGAAATTGACCGTCTTCAACCTGCTCTAAGAGGCGTTCTGCTTCTGCCTCGCTGAGAATGGCTACTCCACTTTGAGCGAGCTGAACCCTGCGAATATTCTCAAGATAAGCAGCTTCTCTCCTACGATCGCCGAGTTCTCTATAGATTTCCAGACCCTGTTGGAAGTATTTCAAAGCCTGAGAGGGCTGTTTTAGATCGTGAAAGTAAATCCACCCGATGCTGCCGAGAGTGGAGGCTTCTGCCTTGCGCTCTCCCATATCTGTGTAAATAGCTAAAGCCTGCTTGAGGTATTCCAGCCCCTGAGAGGACTGTCCCGATTCCAAGTAAAACTCCCCAATTTCCTCGAAAGCCTCGGCTTCGTCCTCGCGAGCGCCAATCTCTCTGTAAATGGCTAGAGCCTGCTGGAAGTATTCCAAAGCCTGAGTATTTTGTCCTACCTCACCGTAGATCGAACCAATCTCTAAAGTTGTAGACGCTTCCTCTGCACGGTCGCCAAGCTTTCGATAAATATCCAATACCTGTTGAAAGGTCTGTGATGCTTCTCGAAATTGACCGTTTTTGAGCTGCTGCTCACCCTGCTCAAAGAGCTGCTCGTAGAGGCGTTCTTCTTCTGCGGTTTTAGGAATGGCTGCTCCACTTTGAGCGAGCTGAACCCTGCGAATATTATCGAGATAAGCAGCTTCTTTTTGGCGATCGCCGAGTTCTCGGTGAATTGCTAGACCCTGCTGGAAGGACTCCATAGCCATAGGGTACTGCTCTAAGTCAAAGTAAGACCAGCCAATATTGCCGAGAGTGTAGGCTTCTTTTTGGCGATCGCCCATTTCTCTATAAATGGCTAGAGCTTGCTGAAAGTATTCCAAAGCCTGGGTATGTTGTTCTACGTTCCTGTATATCGATCCAATTCTTCTAGTTATGGCAGCCTCCTCTGCACGGTTGCCACGCTCTCGATAAATCCCCAACACCTGTTGAAAAGTCTGTGAAGCTTCTCGAAGTTGACTGTCTTTTAGCTGCCGACGACCCTGCTTAATGAGGCGATCTACTTCTGCCTTATCAAGGATAGGTACTCCACTTTGAGCGAGCTGAACCCTACGAATATTCTCAAGATAAGCAGCTTCTCCTCTACGATCGCTGAGTTCTCTGGAAATTGCCAGAGCTTGCTGGAAGGCATCCAAAGCCTGAGAGTACTGTTTCAACTCAAAGTAAGACTTTCCAATATTGCCAAGAGTCGAGCCTTCTCTCCTGCGATCGCCAATTTCTCTGGAAATAACCAAAGCGGCTTGAAATTTCTGCAAAGCTTCTCGAATTTGACCTCTATTTAGTAACTGAACTCCCTCTTTGTTCAGCTGTAACGCCTCAGCCTTTCTGTCTTGGGTCGTTTGCGCCTGTACCGCAAGAGGCTCAAACTTCAAGGTAAGCGGTAAAAGGGGAGATGTCAGCGAAAGCAGTAAAGTAGCAGTGGCAAGGCTGAGAGATTCGAGACAGTAGTGCATTGGCAAATTCTCCAGCAGCTGATTTATAGATTTGGTCGCTCCATCATCTATATCTTTATCTGAACCGGAGTTATGCAAAAATCTAATTGGTCGCTAAGGGCCTTGCAGAATAGAGTTGGAATAGAGCGATCGCATTCCTCACCGATTTCATTTCAGTAGTGCGATCGCATTCTCGCTTTACCTATCGGCGTTGCTTAGATATTGCTCTAATTGCGCTGTCCGCTGTTTTGTTACTTCTGCAAGGCAACTACTGTAAATCATCGGTTCCATTGTTCCGCCTGCAAATTCAGTTCTTTCATAAGTACAACTCGCATCTCTAAACTTTATCCAAGCTTGCTGCGCTGATATTAATTTCTGTCGTCGCGAGCTTTGCAATCTTGGTAGGAGTTGTTTGTATACTTGGTTCAACTTTTTATCTGCATTTTGGTAATCTATTCCAGCGCAGGCATTCATTTCTCCTTGAGTCTGAGGATTGTTGCAGTTAGGTCGTTGAGCTAGGCGGATTCCCGATACATCTGGTGTTGCATTTGCATTTGTCACCGCCGCAGTACCTAAACTGAGCAAAGCTGCCACACCTACAATTGCGGGTAATAACTTATTCATGGTCAAATCTTGAATTCTGTGTAGCCAATAACATAGCAAAAAGGTCATAGCAACAAAGTGAAATGCGATCGCTCTTGATGAGCATCGGCTAGCATTGGCAAATGACTAACCTTGTTAGACCTATTAATCTATTTGAGTACGAAAGGCTAGCCAACCAGCACCTCTCTCAGATGGCGCTGGATTACTACGCTAGCGGTGCTTGGGACGAAATCACGCTGCGGGATAATCGAGCAGCCTTTGAGCGCTACAAACTCCGTCCTCGGATGCTGGTAGATGTCAGCCAGCGGGATTTAAGTACCACGATGCTCGGTCAATCTCTACAACTGCCAATTCTCATCGCACCAATGGCGTTTCAGTGTTTGGCGCATCCAGACGGTGAAATTGCTACTGCCAAAACTGCGGCAAAAATGGGAACCGCGATGGTATTGAGTACCTTAGCAACCAAAAGTATAGAAGAAGTTGCCAGCGTCGCGAATCAGACACCGCAGTGGTTTCAGTTGTACGTGCATCGCGATCGCGCCCTTACCCGTGCTTTGGTAGAACGCGCCTATGCTGCCGGTTTCCAAGCGCTGTGTCTGACAGTTGATGCGCCTCTGCTGGGTAAGCGAGAGCGAGATACGCGAAATCAGTTTGTTTTGCCATCGGGGATGGAACTGGCTAATTTAGCGACGTTGACAGATTTAGAGATTTCCTATAAACCCGGCGAATCGGGTTTATTTGCCTATTTTTTAGAGCAGCTAAACCCAGCGCTAACTTGGAAGGATTTGGAATGGGTGCAATCTCTGTCGCCTTTGCCCTTGGTGGTAAAAGGGATTTTGCGGGGAGATGATGCGCTTCGGGCGGTGGAACATGGAGCCAAAGCGGTGATTGTTTCTAATCACGGGGGCAGACAATTGGATGGAGCGATCGCTACGATTGATGCTCTGAGTGAGGTGGTTGCGGCTGTGGGGGACACCGCAGAAGTTCTGGTGGATGGCGGTATCCGTCGCGGCACTGATGTCCTCAAAGCCCTGGCATTAGGGGCAAAAGCCGTATTATTGGGACGCCCGGTGTTGTGGGGATTAGCGGTAGGGGGAGAGGCGGGTGTCGGGCACGTACTGGAACTTTTGCGGGATGAACTTGATTTAGCGATCGCTTTGAGTGGCTGCGCCAAGTTACAAGATATTGACTCCAGTTTGGTGCTGCGGTTGTAGGAATGCTTGGTGTTGCGCTTGCCGATGAGAAGCTGCGATCGCGCCTTTAAGACGGTAAATTCGCTGTATGTGACTAGGATCACCCAGTCCTGGAAATACGATCACATTTTCTCCGGCATGTCAATCACCTAATGTTAGATAAAAAGTATTCATATTAGTAGTATCAGAATCTTATGCGCTAATTTATCTGCTGTGGGGGGGAGTTTGAGATGCTGGAAAAACTAATGGTAGCCGCGACTCTAACATTCTCTCTCAATGTATTTTTGGGACATAGCTGGTCAACTGCCCCTCAAATGGCATCAGAACTCAACTTGCAAGAAACCGCATCGCAAATTATCAGCCTCTTACCTCGCCCAAATACTCACACTCCAGAGAATGGCAGCGGTTCTAATTCTGTACGATAAAGCTTGATGTTTTCCCGAATGGTTTATGCTGGGGAAAATAGAGAGCTACCGCTGCACAACTCGATATGAAACCCCAAATCGCCGCAACAGCAGCACTGCTGACGACACTTTCCCTTGCTGCTCCTGCAAAAGCTGAAAACGTCGAACATACTAGACAGTTATTAGCTACTAAACAATGTTCGCAGTGCGACCTCAGTGGTGCGGGTCTAGCTTTAGCTGACTTATCAGGAGCTAATCTCACTGGCGCTGATTTGAGCCGTGCTAATCTCAGTCGTGCCAACTTGAGTGGAGCCGACCTCAGAGGTGCAAATCTGAGCGGGACTTCTCTATTTGGGGTCAATCTGAGCGGTGCAAACTTGACAGGTGCGAACCTGGCAGGCGCTGACCTAAGAGAAACTTTTCTTGTTAATGCAAATTTGGCGGGTGCTAACATCAATGGTGCTAACTTGCAGGCGGCTATTGGCATCCCTAGCTATGCAGCCACGCCTGAAGATTTCTACGCATGGGGTGTAGCAGAGGGTCAAAAAGGAGACCAACAAGGGGCAATCGATCATTTCAACCAATCGCTGGCTCTTAAGCCCAACTTTGCCCCCGCATATCTAGCGAGAGGAGTAGCGCGTTATCAAATGGGCGATCGCTCTGGAGCCGTTCTGGATTCTCAGAAAGCTTCCGAACTCTTTACCATCCAGGGAAATATTCAGGGCTATCAGACTAGCCAAGTTTTCATTAAAGAGCTAACAACACCTTTGCAGGAAGCGGGTAGCAGCGGCGGAAATTTGGCGAATTTCCTAGGAGGTATTGGTAGCTTACTCCTCCGATTGCTTTTTTAATTCTGCTAGGGTGGGTTAAAATCCCTGCCCAGTGTTTACGAGTCAGTTTATGACGATATCCAGCGATTTGTGGCAGGAAAATCAAGATTTAGCACAAGCCTGCCTCAAGCATCCTTTTGTCCAAGGCATTGCCGACGGCACGCTACACCAGGAGCGATTTGCTTACTATGTGGGGCAAGACGCCTTTTTCTTAGAAGCTTTTGCCCGTGCCTATAGCATTGCTGCGGCTAAAGCTCCCGACACGCAGGGATTTAATACGTTTCATTCCCTAGCTGGGGGCGTTTTAGATGAACTTTCCCTTCATCAAGGCTATGCAGATGAGTGGGGAGTCAACCTGCAAGCAGTAGAACCGGGAGCCGCTACACGCCGCTACACGGACTTTTTATTAGCAACAGCTTGGAGTTCGGAGGTCAGTCTAATTGCTGTGGCAATGGCACCCTGTATGCGTCTGTATACTTTCTTAGGTCAGCAAATAGCTCAGAGTGGAATAAAAGACCATCAATACACTAACTGGATTCGCACTTATAGCAGTGAGGAATTTGAGCAACTAGCTCAGAAATTAGAAAATCTGGCTGATCGTTATGCCTCTACCACAGCATCTTTGAAATCAACTTACCGCTATGCGATGTTGTGCGAACGAGACTTTTTTCAAGCTGCCTGGGAGGCTATTGATTTAAAAATCTAGATTTCAATTGATAGCAATTCTCGATTGGATGCAGTACGGTTTAACCCTATCTCTGTGTCTTCCCGCTCACCCAGAAGGGTTTAATATTCTCTCCCCTCTCCGTGAAGGTCGAGAGGTTGGGGGTGAGGTTCCGAGTTGAAAAGCAGTGCGGGTTAAGAAGATGTTTCTAAATATTATTGCAAGAACTCTATTTTTATCCCTTGATTTTATCTTTGATTTGCTGCCACAAGCTTTTTTTCTTCTGAGTGAATGCTAATTGAGCTGGTTTAGGTTCATTCAGATAACGATAGTGTTCCCAAATATCCCAATACGAACCACCTGGCTGTAAACGGACGCCCGCCCAGTGTACAAACTTCAGAGGTTGATTAACTTTTGGATCGACTAATTTATAGCCTTCCTGCTTAAAATGCGGGCTTCCTGCCCAATTTCCAGGCCCCTTCCCGTTTTCTCGAACAATATTAAATCGTCGAGGCATTCGCTTTAATACGAGATAATTAAGAATCGTTTGGTCGGAGTTCAAGACATAAAAATATTCAGGATGAGATGCACAGAACTCAAAAGTATCTTGCAAATCTTGTTGAGTAATTAGGTTTTTCTTGGAACCCCAAAAACCACTATTGAAAACATCTTTCAATTCGTCTTCAGAGAAAATTTCTGTGATTTTGGGTGTAAAAACTTGTTTAATGCCTCCTGTGTATTGATAATCACAGCAGATAAAATCATTGTTTGCAAGATAATTAAGATTTTCTATAATTTTTTCAAATACAACAATATCAGTATCAATATATAGAAATTCATCGAAAGAACCAAACCAACAGGCTAACTTTCGAAGCAAATTGGGTCTATCTAAAAGGTTGTCACCACAGGTCTGCTTGACTAAAGCATCTATCTTTTCTAATAACTGTAAATCTTCGTATATTTTTACCCCATGAGACTTAGTAATAATATCAGCGATCGCTTGATACTGATTGTTATAGGGAATCATCACAATCGGACTATCAGCATCATAAGCACGAATGCTATTCAATAGCGCGATCGCATTATCAATTACGCGATCGTTAGCAAGAATATAGATACCACGACTCATTCAAATATCCTCAACTGGTGAATCCAATTTTCTTTAAAACTCTTTTGGCTAAACTTGGAGCCTGATTGTAAGGTGTCGGTTTGGTTGTAAACTTGGGGCGCTTCTCTGGTTCGTGAAGATAGCGATAATACAAGAAAATATCCCGATAGGGAAAATCAATATTTTCTCCCTCACTAATCCGAGAAAACAATTTTGATGACAGCCCAATATAGTGTAGATAGGTTAGTCGTTTGCCTCGATCGTACAGAATATTATCCCTAGCTTCAAAATGGGGAGAAGTAACCGCGTTTCCAGTTTTTTGCTCGTCAGGTAAACGCAGCGCCAAGTTATAAACTGGAATCTCTCCTCTCATCGTCATATAGTTAAGAACTGATTGGTTAGGCGCTGGCATAAATAAAATTTCTGCCTCGCCTTCCTCTAGCTTGGATACTAACCAATCTCTTTGTTCCTGGGGGAATAACCCTCGCTTCCCGGCGTACATTCCGGCACAAAATATCTCTGTACTAAGCCGGTTTTTATCAACAACTTCTAATAATTTTGGTGACTGGAGATTAAAGATATGATTGGGGGATTTGTACTGAAAATCATAAACCACAAAATCATTCTCATTTAATTTATCAAAGATAATTTTTAAGGAATCCATGACTACGATATCGGCATCTAAGTAGATAAACCTTTCAAAAGGGCTATCCGCATCAAAGGCGCAGTATCGCCGATTCATGCCTATACGATTAACACCGGGTATTCCTTGTTCTTGCCAAGTCTTTAAAGCAGTTGGATGAGCTGCCCATACCCGTTTAGAAAAATCTTCCCAACGAGCAAACAAGTTAACATCATCCAGCAAGGTTACATTTTCCCGATTAGCGATTTCCGCGCGAACTCGATCTACTCGATTATCATAGGCAATAACGCAGACTGGGATTTCTTTACCGACATTGGCTTCTATGCTATTTAATAGAGCAACGAGTTGGTCGTAGACTACATCATTCGCTAGTGTATAGATGCCGTCTGTCATATAAAAATCCTCAGCAGGTTAATTTGAATAATACATTAAAATCTTTTTAGGAGCTTCCTGATGTCTAAAACACAAAGGCAGAATTAATGTCAATTGCTAGCTGTTCACTGTGGATTTTGGTAGCGCGAACCGATCTGCCGTTCATGATGCACACCATTCCTCATCTAGTGAAGATGAGTAAATTCAAGTTTAGCGAACGGGTGTTGGCTGTAGATACGGCACCGCTAACGGGGGACAAAGTCGGGCGTCCAGGCATCGGTACTCTAGAACAGTTACGGGAGCGCTGCGATCGCTTGCTGCGTGATGGTGTGGTAGACAAGGTAGTCGATATTGACTACTCCGGAGCCTATCACGACCGAGTATATCGCAAACATTTTGGCAGCCGCATCCGGTATACACATAACTATAAGGGCTACCCCATTTTGGGCACGATTTTTCACATTGAAGAAGCCCAAGGTGACTATATGCTTCACTATGACAGCGATATGCTGCTCCATCAGCAACCCGATTATAGCTGGGTAGACGAGGGGATGAAGTTGATGCAACAACACCCGGAAGTGATGGCAATCAGACCGCTGACTGGGCCACCGACGGAGGATGGTAGTATGTATCAACGGGTGCCCTATGAGCGAGACCCAGATGGATTCTATACATTTAAGTTTTTCAGTAGCCGCATTTACTTAATTGACAAGAAGCGCTTCGACAAGTTACTTCCATTACCAGTGCTGTGGCGTCCTTATCGGCAAAAGATTGCCAATCGGTTGCCAGTGAGGTTACAAACGATATTGAACAATATCGCTGGTAAAGGAGCTTTGGATTCTTGGGAAGTGATGGTATCGAACCAACTGGAGGCGACGCAGTATGTCCGAGGGGTTCTCGATTCTCCGAAAGCCTGGACGGTTCATCCAAAAGACCGGGGTTCAGAATTTATCGAAGCTTTACCTAAAATAATCGAGAAGGTTGAAACAGGGTGGTATCCTCCGGAACAAGCCGGTCATTATGACCTTCAGTTGAAACATTGGCTTTGACAGAGCGTTTGAAGATTTCTTGTATTGCTTGATTTTCAAGATTTACCGTAGTTATCCATGCTTATCTCCATCCCTCATGGCTGAACAGCTTCCAACGATTTATTTTTATCTTCCCGAATCGGACTGGCCTGATAGCAACATTCCGGTGAATCCTGAAACTTATCAAGAAGTTTATAAAAGTGGTAAATGCACTGGTACGTACAACTGGATATTACAAACCTATCTTCGTTTGAAAGCTGATGGTTTTCCCTGTGAAGTAGCCGGACAGATCCCTGCTGAGGGTATTGTTGTTGCGTGGACAGGTACTGTACCACCCGATCTGCGACCAGGACCAAAACAAATATTAGTGGTTGTTTGTGGAGATAAAGGGAAACACCGTTACGCACAGCTTCATGTTGTCCAAAATCGCCAGGAAATGCTCTATCCACACGTACATGTTGGGGATAAATATTTGTTTCCAGGGGAGAAATATTACATTCCGCATTGGCCTCAACCAGGGTTGATCCCGCGAGATCCAGCACGAGGCGATCGCTTTGAAAATGTTGCCTATTTAGGTCGTAAAGAAAATTTGATCTTCGAGCTGAGGCAGCCGTCGTGGCAGGAGCAGATGAATGCTTTGGGTTTGCGGTTTCAGGTAGTGAGAAACCCGATTCAATGGGGCGACTATAGCGAACTTGATGCAATCGTGGCTGTACGCAGCTTGAATCGTAAAAATGATTACTACTGGAAACCGGCTTCAAAGCTCTACAACTCCTGGATTGCTGGTGTACCTGCAATTCTAGGACGATGCGAGTCGGGGTACCGTTGGGAGCGCAAAAGCGAACTTGACTACCTAGAAGCAGGTTCTATTGATGAAGTGATTCTGGCACTGAAACGTCTTCGCGATGACAAAGAGTTGCGTCGTGCGATGATTGAAAATGGTAAGCTCCGTGCGAAGGAACTACAACCCGATCAGCTCACCACACAGTGGCGCACCTTTTTAACAGACATAGCAATTCCAGCTTACGAACGCTGGTGTACGGCTTCAAATTCGACCAGGAAAGTATTTTTAACGCGCCGTGACTTAGCTACCCAAACAAAGGGAGTTCGCATTCGTCTAAGCAACCTCTTGCACAAAATCAGAACCATTTAGGATTTCCCTGGAATTAACAGTTTTTGCCGATTCCCTGAATAACGGATGGTTTTCTATATACTCTTATGACTGACAAGCTACCACCGATTTATTTTTACATTCCCCAAAGTGACTGGCCTGGTGACATACCGGAAACGATTGATACTTACTGGCAATGGTTGGATGCCAAGCGCGGAATGTACAACTGGACATTGCAAACTTATCTGCGCCTCAAAGCTGATAAGTTTCCGTGCGAACTGGTAGGAACCATGCCGACAGAGGGAATTGTCGTGGCGCATTGGGACTTTCTTCCACAAAGCCTACAACCGGGATCGAAGGTGCTGATTGTTTGCATTCAGGCAGACCGAGCGCAACATCCCTATGCACAGATTCATATTGTGCAAAATCCGCAAGAGGAAATGGTAGTACGTTCGGTGAAGCTTTGGGAAAGCTACTTTATGCCGTACTGGCCTCAGCCGGGGTTAATTCCCCGCGATCCCTCACGAGGCGATCGCTTTGAGAAAGTTGCCTATGTGGGTCGTGAGGAGAATTTAGCACGGGAATTGAGAAAGCCAGAGTGGCAGGAACAACTCAAGGATCTAGGTTTGCAATGGGAAATCGTCAATAGTCGCGATCGCTGGAGCGATTACAGTGAAATCGACGCGATACTAGCTGTTCGCAACTTTAACCGTCATGGCGATTACAGTTGGAAACCAGCAACTAAGTTATATAACGCATGGCACGCTGGTGTACCCGCAATTATGGGTACTGATTCGGCATTCCGAGCCGAGCGCAAGAGCAAACTAGACTATGTGGAAGTAGCTTCTCTTGAGGATGCGATCGCTGCTCTCAAAGGCCTGCGCGATGACAAAGAATTGCGTCATGCCATGATTGAAAATGGTCGAGTCCGTGCTGAGGAAACAAAGGCAGAAAGATTGGTAGAACGGTGGCGCAGCTTTTTAACAGAGATAGCTGTTCCAGCCTACGAACGCTGGTGTACGGCATCGAGTTTGACCCGGCAAACATTTCTGAAGCGCCGCTACCTAGCTGTCGAAACGAAAGATTTACGGCATCGTATCCGAATTGCGCGATCGCAGGTATCCCGTCCCGTAAAATCACTGGTGTCACGGGTTAGAGAAGCGTGGAATTCCCGTTAAATGGATGATAACGACAAAGCTCAGTGGTGCAAACAGCACTATTTACTGTCAATTTAACAAACGTCTAGGCAAGGCAAGCAAAGAAGCTTTTTGATTGCAGATTCTCTATGCCTCAATTTTCTACTAACGCCTGCTCCTCTTCTTACCGCTATGAGTGATAAATTACCGCCAATATATTTTTATCTTCCCCAGTCAGACTGGGTTGAGGATATGCCAAAGAGTGCCGATACTTACTGGCAAGGTTTTGGACAAGGTATATACTGTTGGACACTACAAACTTACCTTCGCCTTAAAGCCGATGGCTTTCCGTGTGAGCTAATAGGGACAATGCCTACTGAGGGTATCGTCTTAGCGCATCGGCGCTCTTTCCCATTTGCTTTACAGCCACAACCAAAATTGCTGATGGTTTGCTTCAAGGCAGACTACGAGCGACATCCCTACGCACAGCTTCATGTTGTGCAAAACCCTCAAGAAGAATTCACCTTTAAAGAAAGTTCCTACATTGCGCATTGGTCACAACCAGGGTTAATTCCTCGCGATCCCTCACGGGGCGATCGATTTGAGAATGCTGCCTATTTTGGTATTACACACAACCTGGCAGATGAATTGAAGAAGCCATTGTGGCAGGAGCATCTGAAGGCTTTAGGTTTAAGTTGGCATATAGTGAAGCCTGAGCGCTGGAACGACTACAGTGATGTCGATGTAGTCGTAGCCGTGCGTAGCTTCGATCGCCAAGACTACACCTGGAAACCCGCCACGAAGTTGATTAACGCCTGGTGTGCTGGTGTACCAGCAATTCTAGGCACGGATTCTGCATTCCGAGCGGAGCGCCAAAGCGAACTAGACTATTTAGAGGTAGCTTCCCTTGAAGATGCGATCGCCGCTCTCCAGCGCCTTCGCGATGACAAACAGTTGCGGCGTGCCATGATGGAAAATGGTCGAGTCCGTGCTGAAAAAACACAACCGGCGAGGCTAGTTACACAATGGAGCAACTTCCTCACAGATGTAGCGGTTCCAGCCTATGAACGCTGGTATACGGCATCAGCTTGGAGCCGACAAACATTTTTGCAACGTCGTTCCCTAGCTATTAAAATAAACAGTGTGCAACGTCGCAAAAATCGTCTGCAAGAATATTTATCACCTTTCATGAAATCTTTTATATCTCAACTCTAATTGTGTATATAAATTGATAGTAAATTGATAGGCATAATAGACGGCAACCGCAGAATTGAGTTGTTATCAAGTCGCAAATAAGCATTACAAGCAATAAATTCAAATAGGTAAAGAATCATGAAAAACGGCATATATTTATTAGCAAACGATAAAGTTTACGATCAGGTAGTTGCTTTGCTTAATAGTATAAAGGCTAACTATAGTCAGAACATACCTGTGTGCATAATACCTTTTAATGAAAAAACAGATTTAATAGAAAAAGAAATTGTTAAAAGAAACAATGTTTTCTTATTTGAAAATAAAAAATCTATAGAGAAATGGGAGAATTTTATTACTGAAGTCCACAAAATATATTACACAAGTCTATCTGAAATAAAAATCAAAAAGACAGAAGTTCTAAATATGCATAGGAAATATTGTGCATTTGATGGACCTTTTGAGAAGTTTATATATCTTGACTCCGATACATTAGTCTTTCAACCGCTAGATCATGTATTTTCTAAGTTAGAAAAGTACGATTTTGTAGTGCATGATTTTCAGAGAAAAACTGCTATAAAAAAGGGTACAATTAGCAATTTTCTTGAAGTTTTTAAGGATGTATATGAATCAGAAGATGCCCTTGCTGAACGAATTCACTGCGCTGGTTTTTGGGGATCAAAACAAAATCTTATAGATGAAAAAGATTTAGATATTTTCATCAAAGAACTTGCCAATAATGAAGTAAAAATCTTTGGGGAATGGCTGAGTGAGCAACGTATCTTAAACTATATGACATTGAAAAAAAGATTTGACCTTTATAATTTTACTTTAGACGAAAAGTCTGAATATAAAACAGGCGTATGTGTAACATCTCCTCACTTTAAAGAGAAAAATCATATTTTATTCGACCAAGAGAAAAGACTAACTTACTTGCACTATATGGGTGTTAAAAATGACCGATTTGAGCGTTTATGCCGAGTGGCACAGTTAAATTTTCCTTTAAAAAATATTTATATAAAGCTTAGTGATAAGTTATTAGACTGGCAAATCTCAAGTATTCCCTACAAAAACGTATTCCTTTATTATAGATTTTTGCATGAAACCGGAAAAAATTGAGAAGCTTAAAGGCGTAGATGTGTAGGGGATTTAGGCAAATATCAAGCTTTCAATTAAGGAAAACTTACTAAAATAGAGGGTATAAAAATGGATACATCAACATCAGAAAAAATAAAAGAAGTATTGCACAGACAACTAGAAGGTTTAGGAACATTTGAACAGTGTGCTTTACTGAGCTATCCCGATCATTACAATGTTGGCGACCATTTGATCTGGCTAGGTACTTTGTTTTATCTAAAGGATGTTTTAAAGACAAAGATTAATTATGCAGCAAGTATTGAGAGTTTTTCTGAATTAGCAATGGAGGAGCAAGTTGGTAAAGCTCCTATAATCGTTCATGGTGGAGGCAATTTAGGAGATATTTGGTCTTATTATCAAAAATTTTATGAAGGTCTTGTTTCTAAATACCAAGACAGACCAATTATTATTATGCCACAGAGCATTTATTTTGCTAATCTAGATAAGCTAAAGAAAGCTGCAAATGTATTTAATGCTCATCCTAACTTAACGATATGTGCCCGTGAAAATTATAGTTACGAACTAGCTAGCCAACATTTTCATAATTGTCAGCTACTTAAAGCACCTGACATGGCTTTTCAACTAGCCAACCTACCTGGTTTATCCTCTAATTATAGTCAAAAGCATTCAATTCTTTACCATTGTAGAGGGGACAAAGAATTCAATGAAACCTCCTCTCCAACTTCTCTTGAACTTCCTAACCTGGTTGTCGAAGATTGGGCTTCCTATAAATACAAAGGTGCACCTAGAACTTCCTCTATTGCAGGTATTACCAGAATTTTACAGGACGGTTGGCAACAAGGCTCTATAATTCCTGTGGAATGGATATCGCGACAAATATGGCAAAATTTCCATTCCTATACGGCCAAATTTGAAGATATGTATGAACCCTCTATACATCGCAAATCTTGGAAATTTATGCATAATGGGGTTTATCAATTTAAGCAGCATCGTCTGATCGTCACGAATCGTTTACATGGGCATATTCTTTGTGTTCTTTTAGGCATTCCTCATGTTTTTTTAGCGAACGCCTATCACAAAAATGAATCATTTTATCAAACTTGGACTTATCAAATTCCTTATTGTAAATTTGTAAAAGACGCTTCTCAAGTTAAAGATACAGTACAAGAACTTTTAGATGCGCTTAAAAATTGAAAAGCGCATAAAGCTTTAATGCTGAAAAGAATAAGGGTAGATAATTGCTATTTCATTTTAGAGCTTTCTTCTAGAAACTCTAAAGTTCTGAGAAGACGAATTGCTGACTCGTATGCTTCCTCGGTCAGTTCGCGTGACTCTTCTGCACTGTCTACTAAATCATCAACTACTAACTTGAGAAAACCAATCATGGGGTTCAGACGAGACCGAACTTCGTAAGAGGTTTTGACTAAAGCTTCATTAACGGCAGCTTTAATAACATTTTGAGTGGTTTCAGAGAACTGCATTGAGTACAGACGAGTGTAGTAGCCGTTTTTCTTTAAAAGTTCCTCATGAGTGCCGAGTTCTACAACACGACCTTTTTCCATTACGGCAATTTGATCGGCTTTCTGCACGGTGGAAAGGCGGTGAGCAATTACAACTGTTGTGCGATCGCGACAAAGTTCCTCAATCGCCTGTTGCACCAAACGCTCTGAAACTGTATCCAGGGCACTGGTGGCTTCATCTAAAATCAATATCTCTGGGTTGCGTAGCAGTGCGCGAGCGATCGCAATCCGTTGTCGTTGTCCCCCCGATAGGAGAACTCCCCGATCCCCAATGGTTGTATCAAATCCTTGGGGTAAGTTCACAATAAATTCGTAAGCGTTTGCTCGTTTAGCCGCTTCCACCACCTCTTCCTCAGTCACTTTCTCCCAGGCATAGGCGATGTTGTTGCGAACGGAATCATTAAATAGAAACGTATCTTGACTGACGATGCCCATCGCTTTTCTCAGAGAGTGCATGTCAAATTCCTTCATATTTCTTCCATCCATCGTGATGCGACCCTCGGTCGGATCGTAAAATCTTGGTAGTAGATCGACCAGCGTTGACTTACCTGCCCCCGATGCTCCTACTAAAGCAAGAGTTTTCCCTTTAGGAATCCATAAATCTATCTTGTTTAGGACTAAATCGTCACTCCCCGCATAGGCAAAAGACACGCCCTCAAAACGAATTTCATCTTTAAATCCGGTGTAAGGAACGCCACCACTTACCATCAATGGCTTGTTATCCCGGCGCAAGAAATCTGTCACTACTTCAACGCTGGGGACAGAGTTGGCAAATTCGCCCCTGGCACTGTTTAACTGACTTACAAAAGGCAGTAACCGGAACAGGACAACTAGATAAGTCAGTAGTACTGCTGAAAGCGACTCCAACTGCTGTAAAAATAAAGCACGACCTAACAATACAATTGCTAATACGACAATAATTCCCGATACTTCGTTGATGGGTCCAATCGCTGCGGAGTTCGCTTGCGATTGTAATTCCGCTTGTTCGCGTTCCTTGATCAGTTTGTTGAGTCGCTGGAATTCCTGCTCTTCATTGCTAACACTTTTGATAAGCCGAATCCCAGTCAAAACTTCAAGTTGGGCACTAGAATAAGCCTTTGATGCTCTTGATACTGCTTTCCCAAATTTCTTGGAGCGGTTGATATAAAATTGATTGGGCAGCGTTACTAAAATCAACAAAACTGTAGATGCTAAGGTCAGTTGCCAAGAAATCAATAATAATATCCAAACAAATACTAAAATTGTAACTACTGTAATAAATAGCCGTATTAAAACGCGAATTGAACCAGCAGTCCGACTAACTTCTTGTCCTAATCGATTAATAATATCTCCAACTTTCGTCTTTGCATAAAATTCAATATCGACATCTAACAATAGCTGAATTCCTTCTTTACGAATATCGTTGACCAAGGATTTGGATAGATAACTGCCGACTAAAGAGCTTACATAGCTAGTCACATTTTTGAGAATAATGGCTAGTAATACTGCCGCAGTCATTGCTATAAGGCGATTTTCTCCAGTAAAACCGTCAAAGACAGAAAGCATTCTCCGAATGATCGGGGGGCCTCCACTAACATTCAGCTGATCTTGCCCTAAAAAGTCCAGCACTACTGGCACAATTAAGGTTGTACTCACACCATTAAATAGAGCGCCGGAAAAGCCAAGAACAACTGTCGCGATCACTAGAACAGGATACCGTAGCGCAAATTGTAGAAGTAACTTATTAGAGTTTGAAAACATACTTTCTTTTCTGCTACGAAGCGAGCCTCACTTGATTGATAGTCTAAACCTTGCCAACTAGTTGCAAATCTTTAATCACATCAGATAGTATAGATGCCATTGTCTCGCTACTATAGTGGGATATGCATCTTTCTCTTGCTTTTATACCCTGCTGATTTGCTTCATCTAAATGCTCGAATATCCATTGGATTTTTTCAGCAATTTCTTCTGGAGATTCAGGAGCAACTAGATAACCTGTGCCGCCTAGAATCTCTGGAATATCGCCAACGTAAGTAGACAGAATTGGTTTTGCCATTGCCATTCCATCTGTTAGTTTGAGCGGGAACTGAGCCTGTGCAGCAGGGGTATCTCGTTGGGGAACAACCACAATATGGGCAGCGGCTACCACAGCAGGCATTTCTGAAACTGGATATTTTGGTAGTTTGATAATCCAACGCTCCCACTGTTGCATTAATTGATTATCGTAGGCATCGTAGGGACTTCCCCCAACAATTACGAGTCTAAGGTCTGGCTGATTCAGCCGGTCTAGTGCTGCTAAGACATCTTCAAGACCTTTGTACGGTCGTGGCGCTCCTGGAAACATTAAAATACGGTAGCCTGTGAGACCATAACGGATTCTACTTGCTTCAGAATCGAATTGGCTAGGATCGAAAAGAGTAGTATCTTTACCATTCGGTAAATATACACCTCCAAAGCGATCTTTCAAGAATTGAGTGTGTAATGTAATCGTATCGGCATAAGATACCAAGCTTTCCATCCACTTCAAATAAAGAGGGTGATCTGGATATCTTAATGCCCCATCAGGCTTCAAAGTATCTCTATAAAATTGCTTTAAACTGGGACGATATTTCCATTGCTCGCCTCCATGCCAACTGAGTTCCCAGTCATCTATATCTAAAATAACAGGACAACGAGCTGTTATTTTCTTAATGATAGATAATCCGAAACTTGTAGGTTTCAGTTTTACGGCGTATATAATATCTCCATCAATTTGTTTTATAAGTTTTTGAGCGGCTTTTATAAAACCTGAATGATAAGCGCAAGGAATAGCAACAATTGGTATGTTCGATTGAGCGACTTCTAGTGATTCTTCACCAAAAACAAAACCAAAAATTTTTACTTCATGGTTAAGTTTCTTTAAGGCTTCATATAGCAAAAACGTACGAACAGCCCCTCCCCATCTTCCTGCACCACTAGCGGATAGATCGCTTACAATCAATGAAATTTTTAATTTTTTGTTTTGCTGTAAGTCCACAAATTTCTAGTTAAATTTAGATAGTTGAACATAGAATAAGCGAGTAATAGTACAGTCTAGCTGAAATAACCAATTTAATCCTTTCTAGAGACTGACTTCATTCTTTATCAGTATAATGGGTGAAGTTAAAATATCAAGAAACTGGAATAAATGTATGTAGGAAAAAACAATGGTAAGTAAATCAGCTAGTAGGGTTCGGTGTCTGTTCGGCATTCCCATCTGCTAAAAAAGAATTGAAGAAGGTCTAGTCAACAAACTTTAGATGACCCGTTTGGATATTGTCAAAGATGCGATTAAGCTGGCGACGTTCTTCGTCTGTCACTAGGTAATCAGAAAGAATAGCCGTTGTCAGATGCAGATACTCGCTTCGGGTCAACTGACCGGCTGACAGGATACGGTCTACCATTTGTTGAATCTGTAGGTTTGACTGGCGTTCTCGTGTCCATGCCATAGGTGGTTAGTGACTCCTCAATTTTCGCCGATTATTTGGTGGCGTCTACTGTCTATTTAAGATTATCTGTTTGCCGTTCGTTGGCATTTGTCTAAAGTTTCTGTAAGAATAATGTTAAGAAATGATAAAGTCCTGTCCCATTGGGACACTCCCTTACAGAGGCAGTGGTAAATGCAGGTTGACCGAATTCCGGTACTTTCTGACAACTACATCTTTTTGCTGCATGACCCGACTCAGAAGATAGCAGCGGTTGTAGACCCCGCTGAAGCTCAGCCGGTACTGCAACGCTTGCAAGAAATTGACGTGCAGTTGGTAGCAATTTTCAATACTCACCATCATAGCGATCATGTGGGCGGAAATCGGCAGCTGATGCAACGCTTTCCGGATGTCTGCGTGTATGGGGGGGCTGAGGATAAAGGTAGAATTCCTGGGCAACAGGTGTTTTTGCAGGAGGGCGATCGCGTCGAGTTTGCCGGTAGAAGTGGCGAAGTTTTCTTTGTTCCCGGACATACCCGCGCCCACATTGCTTACTACTTCCCGCCAGCAACTGCTGAGGAAACGGGCGATTTATTTTGTGGTGACACCTTGTTTGCCGGTGGCTGTGGCAGGCTGTTTGAAGGTTCACCCACTCAGATGGTGTCAAGCTTGAGCAAGCTCAGGGCTTTACCGGATACTACCCGCGTTTGGTGCGCTCATGAATACACCCTGAAAAACCTCCAATTTGCTCTCACCGTCGATGGGGAAAATCCAGATTTACAATCCCGCTATGCTGAGGTCAAAGACGCCCGCAGTCGTTTGGAGGCAACGGTGCCATCGAAGCTAGGAGTAGAAAAGCGCACGAATCCATTTTTACGCTGGGACACTCCGACGCTGCAATCAGCAGCGAACAGCCAAGATCCAGTGCAGGCTTTTGCTCGGCTGCGGGGGATGAAAGATCGGTTTTAGGATTCTGTACCCCGGCAAACAGATAGGCATTCGCTGAATTCAGATTTTATATTGCGATCGCTCAACATATTTTCGTAGTATGGAGTGTTCTACCCCACGATTAATTTTCTTTTGTCTGTAGCAGAAAAAAAACTATGGCGAAGCGCGTGCAATTAGTTTTGAATCAAGATGTCAGCAAGCTAGGAAAAAGCGGTGACTTGGTTGAAGTCGCTCCCGGCTATGCTCGCAATTATCTAATTCCCCAAAAACTGGGAATCCCTGCCACTGCTGGCTTGCTCAAGCAAGTCGAACGGCGCAAAGAAAAAGAGCGGGTGCGCCTGTTGGAAGAAAAACAGCAGAGCCTTGAGCTGAAGACTGCCATAGAAGCTGTGGGCAGCTACACCATCGCCAAGCAGGTGGGTGAAGAAAATGCCATTTTCGGTACCGTCACGAGTGCAGAAGTGGTGACAGCCATTCTCCAAGCCACTGGGAAGGAAATCGATCGCCGGACGATCAGTCTTCCCGATATTGGTGAGACGGGCACCTACAAGGCAGAGATCAAGCTACACCCTGAAGTTAGTGCAGTTGTGCAAATTCAGGTTGTGCCCAGCTAATCGGAGTGCCTTGCCTGAAAACTTGAGTCACCGCCACAACGGTTTGACCGATAGTTTCCTGCCAGGGAAGGGGGTTGAGTGAAGCAGGAGTGCGATCGCTTAACCCCCGTTATCATAGTCATGGTCTGAATCTTTCTGAGAACGGCCTTGTTATGGCTAACGAACTAAATTTCCAAGGCAAAAACGGTAACGAAGCGATGTCGTCCTTGGCGAATCGCTTACCCCCCCAAAACATTGAGGCCGAAGAAAGTATTTTGGGAGGTATTTTACTAGATCCGGAAGCCATTGGTCGGGTTGCCGATATCCTCCTGCCAGACGCATTTTCAATTAACGCTCACAAGGCAATCTATCGCGCCGCCCTTGCCTTAAGCAGTCAAGGCAAACCCACAGATTTGATGAGTGTCACTACTTGGCTGTATGACAGGAGCGAACTTGACAAAGTGGGCGGACAGAGTAAGTTAGCCCAACTGGTAGATCGCACCGTGTCTGCTGTCAACATCGACCAGTATGCAGCACTGGTGATGGATAAATACCTGCGCCGGAAGTTAATTCAAGCAGGTGGCGAGATTTCTCAGTTAGGTTATGAGACAGCGACCGAGCTGGAAACGATTCTCGACCAGGCGGAACAGAAAGTTTTTAGTCTCACCCAGGATCGCCCTCAGCAAGGTCTGGTACCGATTTCCGACACCCTAATCAATACGTTTCAGGATATTGAAATCCGCCATCAGGATCTCGCCCTCCCCGGTCTTCCCTGTGGCTTCTATGACCTTGACGCGATGACTGGTGGTTTTCAGCGTTCTGACTTGATTATCGTGGCGGGAAGACCGTCTATGGGGAAAACGGCTATCTGTTTGAATATTGCTCGAAATATCGCTGAATTTCATAAATTGCCAGTCGCTGTTTTTAGCCTGGAAATGTCCAAAGAACAGCTGGTGCAGCGAATGCTGGCTAGCGAGGCAGGAATTGAAAGTAACCGCCTGCGGGCTGGGCGAATTAGTCAAAATGAGTGGGAACCACTCTCGCACGCCCTCGGCACCCTCTCGGAGATGCCAATCTACATTGACGACACGCCCAATATGACGGTGATGCAGATGCGATCGCAAGCTCGTCGTCTCCAGGCAGAACAGCATGGAGAATTGGGATTAATTCTCTTAGATTACTTGCAATTAATGGAAGGAGCCAGTGACAATCGGGTGCAAGAATTGTCAAAAATGACGCGAAGTCTCAAAGGTTTAGCCCGCGAACTCAACGTCCCGATTATTGCCTTATCCCAGCTCAGTCGCGGCGTCGAAGCGCGTAACAATAAGCGTCCGATGATGTCAGATTTACGTGAAAGTGGAAGTATTGAGCAAGATGCTGACTTAATCATCATGCTTTATCGGGATGAATACTATAACAATGACACGCCCGATCGAGGCATTGCAGAGATTATTATTGCAAAACATCGCAATGGCCCAGTAGGGACTGTGAGACTATTATTCGATCCGCAATTTACACGCTTTCGTAATCTGGCTTCTTCCAATCGCTGAGGATGGAAACACTATAGGGGTTCTCAGTTGAGTGTGATGTATGCACTCGCCACCTCACCTCAAAGCCGTCTCCGCTTTTGGGGTGAAACAGGGTGGTTTTAATTAATCTACTTCACCTTGTTTCGTTTCATGACGAATTAAGAGTAGTGGGTAAAGATTACTCACTACTCTTAAGCCATGACCGATTTGAAAAGAGAGCTAATCGCCATTAAAGAGACAGGACTTTAGCAACTGTCTGCACATCCTTATCGCCGCGTCCAGAACAGTTGATGACAATGCGGGGATTGCCAGTCAGTTGAGGGCAGAGAATATCCAGGTAAGCGATCGCGTGAGACGTTTCCAACGCTGGAATAATTCCCTCTAGCTGCGATAACTTCCGAAACGCTACCAAAGCCTCTTGGTCAGTCACGCTGTAATATTCAGCTCGACCTTCATCCTTGAGATAACTATGCTCCGGGCCAACGCCGGGATAATCTAGACCAGCGCTGATAGAATGCGCCTCCACCACTTGACCATCCTCATCTTGCAGCAAATAGCTCATCGCCCCGTGTAAAACCCCCACCCGTCCCTTGGTAAGAGTGGCAGCGTGTTTCTCGGTATCAACACCCTCACCAGCCGCCTCAATTCCAATCAGTCGGACTGATGGGTCTTTCACAAACTCGTAGAAGAGTCCCATCGCATTTGAGCCACCGCCGACGCAAGCTAGGAGAATATCCGGCAAACCGCCCCATTTCTCCATCGCTTGAGCGCGAGTTTCCTGACCAATTACTGCATGGAAGTCGCGCACCAACATCGGATAAGGGTGAGGGCCTGCAACCGAACCTAAGATGTAGTGAGTCGTTTCTACATTCGTTACCCAATCCCGAATGGCTTCTGACGTGGCATCTTTAAGCGTTCCGGTTCCCGCCGCCACAGGGCGCACCTCTGCCCCCATCAGCCGCATCCGAAACACATTCAGCGATTGCCGTTCCATATCCTGGACGCCCATATAAATGACGCAATCCAGACCAAATCGAGCGCAAACCGTAGCTGTAGCGACGCCATGCTGTCCGGCACCCGTTTCTGCAATAATCCGCTGCTTGCCCATTCGCTTTGCCAACAATACCTGAGCCAAAGCATTGTTGATTTTGTGGGCACCCGTATGGTTCAAATCTTCCCGCTTCAGATAAATTTGTGGCCCCGTACCATCTGGCTTTGCATGGTGAGCCGTCAAACGTTCGGCAAAATAAAGAGGGCTGGGACGACCCACATAATCCCGCAGCAATCCTTGAAGTTCCTGCTGGAAAGCGGGTTCAGCTCGGTATTGTTGAAAAGCAGCTTCCAACTCACTCAGCGCTGGCATCAACGTTTCCGGCACGTACTTGCCGCCAAATCGTCCAAATCGCCCTAGTGCATCGGGTTGTTGTGTAGAAGCGTTAGCAGTTTCTTGGGAATCAGGAGAAATGGGAGTACGTGTCACAGCGAATTGTGGGAATTACAACACAAACTTCATTATAGTTTCGATGAGTTTATCCAAAACAAAATTACTGTGCTGGAAGGTTCTAGTGTCTCGGAGATAGAGTGGGGCTGGGAGGTGCAGCCGTTGGGATGGGAACTGGAGTGGCATTTAAAGACGGCGGCGGCGACTGGTTCGATTTTGGCGGCGAGATTTAACAAATTCGCTAAAATTGCCCTACAGGGTAGATAGGTGCGCTCTTCCAGATGTATCTCACACTCTCATTGAGAGCTGCTATATCTAAATAAATCACGGACAAAGCTCGCGCCCAAATTTTGAAGAGATTTCCGGCTTCTCCTCGATCTAATCTGTTCTTGAATAACTTTTACCTGACTCACTGTTATGTCTTCTTCCAAGGGCAAAGCATCCAGTTCTAAAACACCCGCTCAAAATCGCGTTATCTACTCGGAATTCGGAAACACCGATAATTCAGATGCCTTAGAACGACCCGTGCCAGAACTACCGCCCAATCAGCAAAACCTCAAGGTTCAGGCATCTCGGAAAGGAAGAAAGGGCAAAACTGTTACTGTAATCAGTGGCTTTCAGATAAAACCAGAAACACTGGAAGCCCTAGCGAAACAGTTGAAAGCTCAGTGCGGCACGGGGGGCACAGTGAAGGAAAATGCGATTGAGATTCAGGGGGATCATACTCAGAAACTCGTCCAAGTTCTCGCAACTTTGGGCTACAAAGCGAAAATTAGTGGCGGCTGACTTTAGTTGGAAACAGGATGAAATGCTAGAAATCAAAGTACGGATCTAAGATTATCAATTGCTCTCTCGATGGGAGTGGAAAAACACCGATAATCGCCGGTTTAGTCAGCTTGGGTAAGGCACATTTCTCAGGAAGGTTGTGCTTCAGTAACAGTCGAAGGCTTCAGCGGCAACGACACTGTAAAGCAAGTGTAATTGGCAGCACTTTCTAGATGAATCGTGCCTCCTAAATTGGCAACCAATTTCTGTACCAGCGCCAGTCCCAAGCCAGTCCCGCCTTGCTTCCAGGGATCGGAGTTGGGAATCCGGTAAAACTTTTCAAATACTCGTTCGCGCTCGCTGGCTGGAATTTCCACGCCAGTATTTATTACGCTCACTTCCATCTTATCTGCGACGCTACGTGCTTTTACTGCAATCCGTTCGGCTGATGGCGTGTACTTGCAGGCATTGTTGAGTAACTCGCTGAATATGCGTCCTAAACTGGTGCGATCGCAAATTAACGGAGGCAGTTCGGACTCAAGGTGAATTTCTAAGTGGCGATCGCGTTCTTGGGCTGGCTTTTGAAAAGTTTCTACAATTGTGGGAAGCCAATCTTCTAGCTGAATGCTTGTCAGTACCAAAGGCTGAATCTCTGCATTGATTCGCTGCCACTCTAGTAGATCGTTGATCAAGTTGGTTTCTCGCTCGCATTCATTATGCAAAATATGGAAGTAGCGAGCCACTTTGTTTCTTTCTGCGGGCGGCTTCGAGAGTTCTGCAAACAGTCCGTGGTCTTTATTCAAGGCAATCCCCAACATCTGAATCGCCATTTTCATGTTGGCAACTGGCGATCGCAATTCATGGGGAACGGTACTGAGAAAGTCATCTTTGAGGCGATTCAGCTTTTCCAGTTCTGCGACTTGCGTTTGTGCTGCTTGGTAGAGTCGAGCTTGTCGAATTGCGATCGCGCATTGAGACGCCACTTGCTGCACAAGCTGGATTTCTAGCTCGTTGAAAGCTTCTTCCTGCCGCTTAAATAACCAGAGATCCCCAAATACTGCTTGGCTATCAAAAATCGGACAAGCTAGGATAGCCACCGATCCTCGAATCTCAGGGATTAGGTAACAAAACTGGAAATACTGACCTTTCAGTAATTGAGCATCGTCTTGAAAAAGGTCAGAAATTGTGACGACTTTTCCTAGTGCCGATGGCAATCCTTGGGTGTATTCGTGAGCGATTGTTGCCGTGGTTTGATTGGCATCGTATAAAGCTGTATCGCAGCCTTCAATCCCCAACACTAACGTTAATTCTTCGACAGCCGTTTGCAAAATATGGTTTTCGTCGAGGCTATCACGAACTTTGTCAGTAATGCGTTTAAGCATTGCTTCAAAGTCAAGGATCTGTTGCAAGTGGATTGTGCGATCGCGATTGAGCCGGTCGTGGGGTTGCTCGTACAGCGTTTTTTGCAACCTCGTATCCCTTACCCCGCTATCATTTTGGGCAATTTTTCCCTCAACCTGATTTTCTAGATCCCTATCGGCGCACTCCCAATTTGTCCCCGAAAAATCTACTACCCGCTCGGCTTGACACGGAAGCATTTGTTGCAGCAGCCAGCGCAAACCTACGACTTGCAGATGTTGCGGCTCTTGCACTGGCTCGACAGTGACGATAGCCTTAAATGTCCTACCCTGCCTTGTTTGCAGGCAGATTTCCCAGTTATTGACAACAAATCCCTGTTGTAGGGCGCTGAGCTGAGTCTGAAAGTCGTCACGAGCATCCGTGACCACGAACTCCACCAGCGCCTTACCGACTAAGCTTTCTTGAACGCTTTCGAGCCACTCACCGCTAGTCCGGTTGGCTGATAAAATTACGGCTTCTGGATTTGTCACCAAAAAGCCAATCCCCTTTCCCTGGGAAACCACCTCTGAGTTGCTATAAGCAGGCTCGATTGCTTGTAAAGCTTTTTGGTGAGTGGAAAGGAAAATAAACTCACCTTCGGTTGGGGAACGCTGCTGTTCTTTGAGTCCTGCGTGATTTTTGTTAGCAAATTCTTGCTGAATTTGTTGGCGCAGTTGCTCAATGACGGCCTGCATTTCTTGCAGCTGGGTCGATAGTTTTTTCAGAGCATCCACGAGCGGCTCCTGGTGAGACATCGGTAACTTTCCAGCACATTGCCACAGATGCTCAAGCCGCTGTAGGGAATCTTCAATCTGCTGGTCTAGATCATTTACCATTGCACCCTTTAGCCGCCTAGACAACGCTTCTGTATCAGCAGTAATACCCATATCAGCAATGCTCAGATTTTGCCGGATTTGTTGCAATAATAGCTCTGCTTATTTGTGCCTTTATTTTCTTAATAGAATAACTTCATATTCTTTGGGGCAGCATCGCATCTTAGACTGATTTTCCCCAAAAAAGTTCCTGCCTTGTTGATAAATATGTAGCCCAGCTTGATGTTTTGAGGATTTCCCCGATAGTCTCACACAAACCATTGCTTCTCGGCGATCGCCCGCGATTCCCGTTCCCAAAATTCCTCTCTACTGACGACTGACTTAATATTTTTAAACATTAAAGATTTTTAGCATTTTAGTAGCAAAGATAACAGTAAAGTTGTTTTATCTACTCACCGATAGATTGACAGTTCTATCGGAATAGGGAGAAGAATTCCCCAAATCAATGAGATCCTAGAAAATATTCCCATTAATTCTCAAAAGGTGTTTTTATGGATTTCTTCCGTATCCTGATCGCTATTTTTGTGCCACCGCTGGGCGTTTTCTTGCAAGTTGGCTTTGGAAGAGACTTTTGGATCAATCTCGTCTTGACTTTTCTAGGTTATTTTCCCGGAATCATTCATGCGGTGTGGATTATTATTTCGAGAAAATAGCGATCGCTCCTGCATTCCCCCACAACCTACTCATTCGGCTCCATTCAGAAGAAAAAAGGAGCCATCTTCATGGCTCCTTAAATCAGCACGATTTATTTCTAAGGACAGTCGAGTAAATTACTCGGCTGCACTCAGCAAATTTCCAGCCGCAGTCGCGGGTAAAGTTGGTGCAACCAAACCGCGCGAGTAGAGAGGCGCTTTGGTTTGAGCGACTAGAGGCAGTACATTGTGAACTTGGGCAGCGATCGCTACAGTCTTCACATCGTAGGTTTGAGTTGCCACCTTGGGATAGAAACCAATTCCGATAATCGGAATAATTAAGCAAGCGGCAATAAACACCTCGCGCGGCTGGGCATCCAGCAAGACTAAATCTGTTACCAACTCTTGATGTTGCTTACCGTAGAACACCTGCCGCAGCATAGAGAGCAAATAAACTGGCGTCAAAATTAATCCCACCGCAGCCAGCAATACTACCACTACTTTGAAAGTGGAACTGTAAGCATCGCTCATGGTGAAGCCTAAAAAGACTGTCAATTCCCCGACAAATCCACTCATCCCTGGTAAGGCGAGAGAAGCCATTGAACCGGCGGTGAACAAAGCAAAGACTTTAGGCATTTGTTTCGCCATGCCCCCCATTTTTTCCATCATCAGGGTGTGGGTGCGTTCGTAGGTAACGCCTGAGAGGAAGAACAGCGCCGCTGCAATCAACCCGTGGGAAACCATTTGCAGAACTGCACCGTTTAGCCCTAAGTCAGTGAACGAGGCAATTCCAATCAGTACAAAGCCCATGTGGGCAATCGAAGAACAAGCTAGCCGTCGTTTGAGATTGCCTTGAGCAAAAGCGTTTAAAGAACCATAGACAATGTTGACGACACCCAATATCACGAGTACTGGGGCGAAATAAACATGGGCGCTAGGCAGCATTTCGATATTCATGCGGATTAGCGCATAGCCGCCCATTTTCAGCAACACCCCAGCCAAAATCATCGAGACGGGGGCGGAAGCTTCACCGTGAGCATCAGGTAGCCAAGTGTGCAGGGGGAAGATTGGCAGTTTGACGCCGAAGGCAATCAAGAAACCAGCATAGGCAAGAAGTTCTAAGGCTAAGGGGTAATGCTTGGCTGCCAGTTCCGCCATGTCAAAGGTGACGGTATCGCCATAGAAAGCCATCGCTAAACCGGCAACTAAAATGAACACCGAGCCTAAGGCAGTGTAAAGGATAAATTTGGTTGCAGCATACTGGCGTTTTGGCCCTCCCCAAATGGAGATGAGCAGGTACACTGGCACTAACTCTAGTTCCCACATCAGGAAGAACAAAAGCATATCCTGAGCAGCAAAAACACCAATCTGGGCGCTGTACATTGCCAGCATCAGGAAGTAAAACAAACGTGGCTTATTTGTAACGTTCCAAGCCGCGAAGATAGCCAGGGTGGTGACTAAGCCGGTCAAAGCAATCAACGGCATAGACAGCCCATCCACCGCTACAGACCAATTTAGACCGAGTTGAGGCACCCAAGAATAGGTTTCAACTAACTGAAATGTTGGGTTTTTTAAGTCGTAGTGACGCCAAAAGGTATAAACAATCAGAGCAAAATCTACTAACGCTACTCCCAATGCGTACCAGCGGACGGTCTTGCCGTCTTTATCCGGTAGTACGGGGATGGCGAAGGAAGCGAGTAACGGCAGCAGAATAATCGTGGTGAGCCACGGAAATTGAGTACTGATCATCAGAACCTACCCAAGGTTGAGGCGATATTGCGGCATTTAGGTGGCGTATTGCAGGCACTCAACAGAGCAACCTGTACTTCGCCAAAGTTTCCTGTATAGACTCAATCAGAAGTGATGTCTTAGGAATTTATACTTACCCTACGAATATAGCTCTAGTTGTTTAAATGTTGCAATATGTTAATTTAAAAATTTTTATGTTAAGCGTCTAGGCAAAAAAAGACGGCTGCGATCGCCATCTCCGAGTAAATATTTGATAAGAACGCCATAACTAATGCGCTCAAGAGCGCCCAAAGACCCTTGCTCAGTTAATGCAACGCCAATACAGGCTTCCCGAATAGAGTGACGCGATGACCGCGAGAAACCAATTCTTAGCCTAAAGTCGTCATCGGGTTGAGATGACCGGAGGCGGTAGGACAGATGATGCCAAAGTGAGTCATCGGAAAGCCCCTATAAACAGAGACGTTTGACGAAAACAGTTGGCTTAGTGTAGCTTTTTGCGCTTACAAATTACTGGTGAGTAACCATTTGTTGCAGCACCTGTCGTATTACATCTGACGGCACTTGGTCGGTTACAGTTACTGCCCCAATCTGGGTGGGAAGGACAAACCGCACCTTTCCATCTTTCACTTTCTTATCGGTTTGCAGCGTCTCAATAATTGCTTCGATGTCTAGCCCTGCTGGTAGCTGGGTGGGTAATCCGGCTTTTTGAATTAGGGCATCTTGACGTTGGGCGTCTGCCTTGTCCCACATCTGAAGGTTAACCGCAATCTGACCCGCCGCGACCATCCCAATCCCTACTGCTTCCCCGTGGTTCACGACACGGTAGCCGGTTAAGCTTTCTACAGCATGACCGATGGTGTGACCGTAGTTGAGAATGGCGCGGAGTCCGGCTTCTTTTTCATCTTTGCTGACGACATCGGCTTTGGCTTGGCAGGATCGCGCCAGGATTTCTTGTAATAAACCAGCGTCTAGAGAGGGGAGTGAGTCAAGATATGGCGATCGCTCCATCTGCTCAAATAAATCAGCATCCCAGATAATCCCATACTTAATCACCTCTGCCATCCCCGCCCGAAACTCTTGCACTGGCAAAGTTTTCAGCACCTCTGGGTCAATTAAAACCAGCCGCGGCTGATGGAAGGCACCAATTAAATTTTTTCCTTGGGGATGATTAACGCCGGTTTTGCCGCCAATGGCAGCATCAACCATTGATAAGAGTGTTGTCGGAACTTGTACGAAGTTAATTCCCCGCAGCCAAGTAGCGGCAGCAAAGCCAGTCATATCACCAATTACGCCACCGCCTACCGCAACAAGCGTTGAAGAGCGTTCTAGGCGATTTTCTAAGGTAGCGTCGTAGATTTTTTGGACAGAGTCGAGGGTTTTGTAGCGTTCGCCAGCGGGAAGGGTTAGTTCGGTAACGTCAAAACCAGCTTCTTTCAGGGATGCGATCGCTTCTTGACCATAGTGCCGAAAAATTTCTGGGTTAGAAACAACCAACACTTTCTTCCCCAAGTTCAAACTGGTCATCTTAGCGCCTAGTTGCCCTAGACCAGAAGATGCGATCGCAATTTCGTAAGCCTGCTGCGGTAAATTAACCCGAATCACCGATTCCATAAACCAAACCCCATCAACCAACAAGCGCCCGTGGGCTGTATTCTACTCCACTTGATGTTTCAATGGTGGATATTGCGTTCTATCGGAAAAATGGAAATCTCTGGAGCGATCGCTTATTTCTTACTTTTGGGTGGTGCTTTTGCTGTTGCTGTGGGGCTGTATTTCGGTCTCCGCGCCATCAAGCTGATCTAGTCACCAGCCTGCTGGCGAAGGATGAACGATGAAGGAATTGTTCGTTCTGTACTTCTTTCCTACTTTATCCTTGCTAAAGGCAGGTTACAGTAAGGAGACAAGAAGACGAATCAACGAATCCTTTCATCTCTCATCCTTCTGTTAGACTTAACACCTTGACTGTAGATTGCTTTGGGTTACTCTCACAGGGCTTGCTAGTCACTCGACGCGCCATTTGGATTGTTTTTGGCAAAACTCCCACCAATTGAGCTAGAATCTCATCCGGCATTTGGGCAGTCGCTTCAAGACCAAAGTATTTTTCAAATACAACTAAAATGACACGGGCACGCTGCAACGGGACGCAATACTCCATTGCTTTTTGAGTAAAGCGAATCCATTGTTGCCGAATTTCATAAGCTTTTTGTCGCTCGGCGCGAGACTCAGGGCAAACCACTGACGGGTTTCCAATGGGAATCACCCGGCTACAATTAATATCAAACAGACTGCCAATCCCTGCACCAGGACCCGCCAATTCTGCATGGTGGCGATGACAGATAATTAAGGCGCTGCTGCGACAACCATTGACCCGGAGGAGCTGTCCGCTGTGCAACTGGCTTAAGATTTCTGTGGGTTGATTAATCGGTTTGGTGATGAGGGCTTTGTCGGGCATCGTAAGTCACAGAATCCTCTAAATTGAGTATCTTGCATTTACTTATACCCCTCGGTGATCGAATCTGTTTAGGGGGTGTGATACCCATTTGACTCATTAGTGATTCTTATCACTATAAATCCTGTGACTCACTAGAGATGAAGATGTTTACCCATCCAGGATTGGACTTGTAGCACAATGCTTGAGGACGTTTCCCTAGGCTAGCGTTGTGCTTTCCAGCCAATCGTCTGACGGCATCTTCAACTTTTCAAAGGAGTTAGAGTCGCCAGAGGTAATATCGCTGTTTTCGCTTTGTCGTTGAGTAGCAGTTTGCCAGCTGCATCGACACTAAAATCTTTTCCTGGCATAAATCCTTTGCAAATCAAACGTTTGCCGACAGCTACTGAAGTAATGGTGCGAATTTCTTGCATTACATCGGCAGGAATGAGATTCTCTATCGTCCACAACACTGAATCGCTGTCAAACCAGATTAAACGTTCGATACTCACCAGCATCATGCCACCGATCTCTTCGAGGGTCATCTGACTTCTCAAATTCGCTATCAGGTCTTTCCCAATCTGGCTATTGCGGGTCATCATCGCCCTAGCCATCTTGGCAATTTCTTGTTCTAACTCTAAGTAGTTCATTCCTGACATTTAGGTTTCCTTCCTAACTGTGTTTGCGGTTCTGCCAAGTATACCTAAAGAAAGAGTAAAATATACCCCTAGGAGGATGAAGAAATAAATTATTTTAGAAAGTATAAGCAGAACCTTGTCAGTAGCGCCAGACAGTAGAATGACTGCGCGATCGCTGTTATGGCGATCGCAAGAGTATATAGATGCTCTACGAAGACAGCTTGATAAAAATTGGATAAAAAGTAGAAATTTGAGACATTTCTGAGCGATGTGAGTGCTGAGCGCATACCGGGAATCGTAACCAGAAAAAAAAACCCCTTAACAGGGGTCATTTAGTCTCTACTGAAGAATATTTATCGAGATTTAATCCGAAAGGGTGAGGGGATAGGTTTAACCTCGGTTTTTAATTAACATCACTTGCACAATCTGCACCGCCGTTTCCGTGGAAATCTCTAAAGCTTGATGCAAATCATTTAAAAAATTCTGTTCTTCTTCGGTAACGATGCCATCGGCTAAGACGAGATCGGTTGCCACTGCAAAAGCCGTTTCCTGTAAATCGTGAGGAAGAGATTCACGAGCCGCTTTAACCAACCCGCTAGGGCCTTGTCGTTTGAGAATACCGAGAAGTTTATCAAACATCCGTCTCATCACATCGTCTGGATAACTTCTGAAGAGTTTCATTCGAGACAGTGTAGAAGAAATGCCTCGTGCTTCTTCGTCGGAGAGGTATCCGTCAGAGGCACAAGCAGCTAAGGTAATAGCAGCAAATGCTTCCGTTGGACTAAGCGTTTCTTGAACTTTGTTCTGAGTACTGAATACTTTGTCAAACAAGCCCATCGCAGTCTACTCCTTAGCGGCATAGTAGGGATTTACTTTGTCCTACACGATTGATGCTGATGATTCCAGAAGCCTGTCAACTTCAATTCGCAGCTTGGTTGAGTATGACGCGAGTCCTAGATGAGTATTGTTAACAGTCAAACTATTTGAGCGAGAACTTTTAGCAATCGCTGTTCAACGAGAACCGAGTTGCCGTGAGGGGGTGTTGTCGCTAGCTTTTTCAATCTTGTCGATCGCGATTAAACCCAGGTAAGAAGCCGCAAGGAGGAAGATAACTGAAGCTAAATAGGCGTTTTCAAGCATCCGTAGCGCGGTTTCAAAAGTAATGTAGGTCGTCATGGTTTGGCCTTCTCAGCTCTGGGCTGTTGTTGTTCTTCCCTTATTACTCCACACACTGGCTACTCATTTCCTCAGAAGAATCACTAGATTTAGCCTAAGAGCCACTAATGTCCCGGTAATTACACGGGTTTGACTCAACAGGCTGGTAAGTCTTATGAAACTATAAATACTAACCTCAACAGCAATAATACTGAGGCAATCAACGAATTGAGTCATTTAGCAAAGCTTCAGGTTTTTAGTTCTTGATTTTTTATACTTAAATGTTTTTTATAATGAGGTGCGCGTTAGCGTACAGCCCCTTGGGCATGAAAACAGCGAAGCGAGGCGTTAGCCTAGCGCTGACTTGTCAGTTCGCCCACTTCAACGATTCCTGCGTTTTTGGGTTTGCTCTTGATACCGAGATTTGGTTCAAGTCCCCTCTAAACTTGCAAGAAAAAACTTTTCCTAAGAAAGCGATCGCATCCAAGTTTCTCGTAAACTTTAGTTTTTCTCAGCTTCCCGATCGTCTTAATTTTTTAAGAAAATCAACATTTTCCCAATTAAGGGAAGATGTTGAGGCTTTTATCTTTGGGAATTAATTGCTTCTTGTATACTAGTTCGCCGTTTCTAGCTACAGCAATTGCTAGTTAAATAATGTTTTTAAAATTTATTTATAAGCAGTTGATTTAGGGATTCATTCTTAGCCATAAATATTGTAATCTCTTTTACCTTTAATATTATTATTTGATTTTGCTGTTTGTGCTTGCTATAGGCTTGAACAAAGGATTAACGGAGAGAATCAGATAGATGATCCTTTCAATTTGTTAGACTGTCGGCAACTTGTAAAATTGGCAAGCTTTGGTTCCACATTACAGCTTATCAAAAACAATTAGTTTGTTTTAAAAAAACAAAAAAATTACAGAGTAATGTATTCAAAAGCACTTAATGACTTAATATGTGGGTATTTCTTTGGAACAGCTACTCCTTCCCTTTGATAGAAGCAAAGGTTTAAACCAGTAATTAGATTAGTAAAAGAATCACCGCAAAAGGATGGAAATCATGTTTGCCATAGGGGATGATGTTCTTAGCCAGAAAACTGGGCATTTTGGCAAAGTGGTTGGTTACGGACATGAAATGGTTAATGGGGTTTATTTACCAACCATCAAAGTGCTTATAGCTGAAAGTTTAAAGTCTGGGAAAAAGGCTTTTGTAGAGGAGGACCTGCATTCAGCATGGATTCAACAGCAGACCGCTACTACTCTCTCTGCCAAATAAGTTTTTGGTAATACATTAAAGAAGCACGACAAGTGAAAACAAAGCCGGAGAAGCAACTCTCCGGCTTTGTTTGTATCTAAACGCTTTAAATTATTAGATTGCGCTCGATACCACCCAATGGATATCGTTTTAAGAATCACCATGCCCTTATCAAGCGCTTAGTCGGTTCTAGAACAAAGATAAAGTTCCTCAAGGGCTGGTAGTATCGTATTTACTTATCGCTGGTGAAGATTATTTTGGCGGGTTTTCCGGTTAGTCTGAGGCGTCGAGTAGAATCGAGGGAGCTTGTGTTTTCATCTAATTCTAGTCTGTGACCAGTGCTGCCCACTGTATTAATCCCGATTGTTCGCGTCCCTATCCCCAGCCTTGGGGAAACAAATTTTGCAACTGTTGTGGGGCACCGCTACATCTGAACAATCGCTATATTCCTCTCCAGACTCTAGGATCTGGGGGATTCGCTGCTATTTATACAGTCTGGGATTTGCAGTTGGCAAAAGACCGGGTGCTGAAGGTATTACTGGAATCTTCATCAAAGGCGCAGGAACTGTTTGAGCAAGAAGCATCTGTTTTAGCAAGTCTGCATCATCCGGGTGTCCCTAGCGTCGAGCCAGATAGCTATTTTGTAGTGAATTTGGGTCATCCCTCTTACCGGCGTCTGCCTTGTCTGGTAATGGAAAAAATCAACGGTCAGACATTGCAGGATATCCTGGAGCGCCACTATCCCCAAGGGTGTCCGGAGCCGCTGGTGGCGAATTGGCTGAAGCAAGCGCTTGATATTTTACAAGAGTTGCATCGGCGGCAGATTATTCACCGAGATATTAAACCCTCCAACTTGATGCTGCGCCAGGAAACCGGGCAACTGGTGGCAATTGATTTTGGCGGGGCAAAACAGATAGGCACTGTCCAAGTGGGACAAGAGGCAAGTTCAACGCGTTTGATTTCTCCCGGATACAGTCCGCCGGAGCAGATTTTTGGAGGTGCGGTGGGACCGGCGGCAGATTTCTATGCGCTGGGTCAAACGATGATTCACTTGCTCACGGGTCGATATCCCCCAGAGTTGGAAGACCCGGCGACAGGAGAGTTACGTTGGCGTCATTGCGCCCCGGTGAGTCCCGCCTTCGCCGATTTGCTGGATGATATGGTGCAGCCTGATGTGCGCCAGCGACCGGGGACGGCTGTGGAAATTCAGCAGCGTCTGGCTGGGGATTCTTCCATGAAGACGAAAACCAGTCAGGTTCCGCAGTCTTTCTCGGATGCGATCGCGACCATCGCTAGCAGAAGCCTAAAGCTTTTGTGGGTGGCGATCGCCTCTATTGTGACGCTAGCGGGTCAAACGGCTCTTTTCGTGGTTCGAGCGATCGCTAAAGTTGTGACAGCTTGCCTGGATACGCTTTGGGAGATGCTTGTTGGCGGAATTGCGGGGGGGGTGTTTGCTGTTACTGGTTTTTCTTTGGCTTATGTGTTCCCTTTAGGGACTCATTTCGCTGCTTTGCTGGCGCAGCTACCACCTGTTTTCCCCTATATTCCACCCCCAGTCGGACAAGCCATTCTGCTATTTGCATTCGCTGGATGGGGAACGGCTTGGGGTCTTACTGAAGCTGGTGGCTTTGGTCAACGCAAGCGCCGTTTAGTGGCTGGACTAATGGGTGTCTTTGGCTATGGGTTGGGGTGGCTGGTTTGCCATCTGATGCCTGCTGGAACGGTGCTACAAATGGTCACGTTGATTGCAGTTGCTGTTGGCCCGTTAACGCTCGGTCTTGGTTTGCCCAGCCATCAACTGGTTCACGCCATTGTCGCCGCAGCTGGCACAGCCGGAATCTTTGGGGGTTTAGGGTTCTTTACTCTTAGTTCGTTCGATCTCCTTCCCAGCCTTGGTTTTTTCAGCCTCCTGGGTGTCACGATTGCCTTCTGGCTGGGCGTGAGTTACTACTTGGTTGTGCCTTTTCTGCGTTGGTTAGGTTGGCGTTAATGAGGTGTCGCCTGAGCCGCGATCGCTCAATCCCCGGAATTTGCGATCGCGCCTTGGAAGCTCTACTTGAGCAGACCGATTTAATTAGCAGCTCATGATAAAAAAAATTTTCTTATTGGCAATGGTTCTGATGTTGGGTGCTTGTAACTCTACAACAAATTCCAACCAGTCCACATCAACAACATCGACAACTTCCCCAACTCCCTCAACAGTGGCTGAGTTACCCAATTTGCAGTGTCAAGGCGAAGTCCCGCAACCTGTGAAAGCAACCCTTGGCGAACACCGCCTCGCCAAGGAATCCGATTTTGTACCGTCGATTCGCAACTTTAAGTCTAGTGAAACTCCGAACCAGAAGTTTACTTGCAGCATCTTCTCGGCTGATTTTAATCAAGATGGCTTGAAAGACTTTGCAATGTTATTAGTAGCTGAAGAAACGGCTGATTTCCGATTTCAAATCGCCCTGAATCAAGGCAATGAAAAGTTTGAGCGATCGCTCGTGAAAGATTATAAGCGCGCTACGAAGCCAGAAGAAGGTGTAATTTACACTTCAATGGACTTCAAACCTGCAAAAGAAAAAGGTTTGGCAAACCGCAAGTATAGTCCTTTGAAAGCGGAATCGCCAGACGAAAAAACCTATATCAATACACCAGCGATTGAATTGTGGAAAGTTAGTAAAACCGATGAACCACCCAAACAACTAGATGTATATTCTCTTGCTTACTGTTCTGAAGCTTTGTACTTCGTAGAGGGTAAACAAAAGAATTTTGCAGTCTGCGATTAAGTCTTTATTTAAGCGACAACTCTACCTGTTTTGGATAAAATTAGAGAAATCTGTTTTTTATAAAATGGGCTTTTCTAATTTTTTTTGTTTGTACCTACTTATTTATCATAGAGTCAGTAGTCTTAGGGAAATTAGTCATGTTAGAGTACAAGCCACCGAAGTATTTTCCATCTTCCGAGGAGCTACCCGACTCTGACGAAACGCCTGTGGATAATGAACTGCAAGATTTAATCCCCGGTTTGCTAAAAGCTATATTGGCTATGGCTTGGGCAGATCGCATGGATTGGTTTTTTGGCGTAGATATGGGAATTTACTACGATCCGGATCAACCAGCCATTGTACCCGATGGATTTCTTAGCTTAGGAGTCGAGCGGTTTTTTGACGAAGAACTGCGCTTAAGTTACGCGATTTGGGAAGAAGAGAGTGTGCCCACGATGGTGTTAGAGGTTGTCTCCCAAACTTATCGGAAAGAATACAGCCAGAAAAAGCTAGATTATGCAAATTTAGGGGTTTTGTACTACGTAATTTATTCGTCACGCCGTCGCAGAAAGCCGCATTTGGAAGTGCATCGGTTGGTTGATAGCGAATATGTATTGCAGCCAGGAAATCCGGTTTGGCTACCTGAAATGGGATTGGCGATTGGTGCAGAAAGAGGAATTTATCAAGGAATAACGCGGGAGTGGCTGTACTGGTACGACGAACAAGGACAAAGATTGCTGACACCGGAAGAACGCGCCCAACTTGCCGAACAAAACGCCCAACTTGCCGAACAACGCGCCCAACTTGCTGAACAACGCGCCCAGATTCTAGCAAAACAACTTCGTGCGATGGGGTTAGATCCAGACTCGCTAGCTTGATATCTCGTTAGTTCACCTAAGCTGGGTTTTGCAGGCTACCGATACTTCTAGACCTTAGCAACAGCCTAATATAAGCGATCGCTCAAGCAGATACATGACTACAAGCTTTCCATAATTAGCTGAAGGCGATCGCTACTTGTTAGCAGTGGTAGTTTTTCCTGTTTGATAAAGTAACCCTTCCGGCATACTAAATTTAATTTATTTTTATAACCTCTGGAAATCACTTAAAAACTGTTTTTAAATTGGCAATTATCACCCGAATGATTATGAAGAAAGTATCGAAAGCTGTAAATGCGACTATATGGGTAGAAAGATATTTATATTTGGGAATGATTAGTAATAGTATGTTTGAGATCAAGCGATCCCAGTCGCGATCGCATCACGTCCAGCTAGCTCTTTATAGCCTCTGTTCTATTTTTGTCAAGGTTTAGAATCACTGCTTTTGTAAATATTCTGCAATTGCTTTCTATTTACCCATTATTCAGCGATCGCTTACAGTCTTTATAATTGAATGACTAAAGGGCAGTTGAGTTTTTTAACCACTCTTATCATGAAATAAGCGTTCATTCAATTAAGAAATCCGTGCTAACTCGTATTAAAGACATTGCTGAAAAACTAGCGCCTCGCCTGATTGAAATCCGACGACATATCCACGCTCACCCAGAACTAAGCGGGCAAGAATATCAAACTGCTGCCTATGTTGCTGGCGTGTTGTCTTCCTGTGGGCTTCATGTCCAAGAAGCGGTGGGTAAAACTGGCGTAGTTGGAGAGTTAAAAGGACAAGGTATCGATGAGCGACTACTGGCAATTCGTACTGATATGGATGCTTTGCCAATCGTAGAACGCACCACTTTAGAGTATGCCTCGCGTCTTCCGGGAATTATGCACGCCTGCGGTCACGATGTCCACACCACAGTCGGTTTAGGCACGGCGATGATACTATCTCAGATCGGAGATGCCTTGCCAGGAGATGTGCGTTTTCTGTTCCAGCCAGCAGAGGAAATCGCTCAAGGAGCTGGGTGGATGGTTGCAGACAAAGTGATGGAGAATGTCAGCGCGATTATGAGCGTTCACGTTTTCCCTTCTATTTCGGCGGGATCGGTGGGAATTCGTTACGGTGCTTTGACAGCAGCCGCAGACGATCTGGAGATTATTATTAAAGGCGAATCTGGGCATGGGGCGCGTCCTCATGAGGCAGTTGATGCAATTTGGATTGCGGCGCAAGCGATCGCTTCTCTTCAGCAAGCGATTAGCCGCACACAGAACCCGTTGCGCCCGGTCGTCCTAACGATTGGTAAAATCGAGGGCGGACGCGCCCCAAATGTGATTGCCGACCATGTGCGATTATTGGGAACTGTGCGATCGCTGCATCCGGAAACTCATGCCACCTTACCCCAGTGGATTGAGCAAATTGTCTGCAATATCTGTAAAACTTACGGAGCTACCTGCGAAGTCAACTATCGCCGGGGAGTCCCTTCTGTGCAAAATGACTCAGCGCTGACTCAGTTGGTGGAAACAGCTGCCAAAGAAGCGTGGGGAAGCGATCGCGTCCAAATTTTACTGGAACCCTCTCTCGGTGCGGAAGACTTTTCGATGTATCTGGAACACTCTCCTGGTACGATGTTTCGACTAGGTGTGGGATACCCGGACAGAAAAAACTACCCGCTGCACCATCCCCAATTTGAGGTGGATGAATCTGCCATTATTACCGGCGTCGTTACCCTCGCCTATGCTGTCTGTAAATATTGGCAGCATCGCTAAAAGCATTTGAATTCCCTCGATTTTCTAACTCCAGAAGGATAAGTCTCTGGAGTAAATCTCAGTATGCTGCAAATAATACAACTTAAGATTCAAAACTACTTATGGCCTCACCCACACCTCTCAAAGGTTTAGAGCTGGTTGATTGTGCTAAAGCAAATGCAAAACAGGGAGTTGAAACTGCGGCTCATCTGTCAGGCTATGGTGAGGATTTAGGCACCTTTAAGCGAGAACTAAAGAAAGCTTGTGAAGATATGGGCGTTACTTTTCATGAGTTGAGCGATTTGATTACCGATCAAGACTCCTTAATGAGTATGGAAGGGGAAATCGTTGCTCCTGATACAGCAACAGAATTGTAGACGCGAAATCTCATTCTCAACGTTTAATTTTACGTATATCAAATTCGTTTGAGTCGCTATCATTTGAAAGCTCATCCCCAAACCCTCTTTGCCAGCGAAGTGGGAATAGCGAAGGAGCAGGAAGTAGGTTTCTATGCCCTTTCAGGACGCTACGCGGACAAGAATGCATGGTCGAACAAGCGGATTTGATATCACCTTCTCATAACTTCCTAATTCAACTGAATACCCAGTTACTCGCTGCTTCTACAACTTCAAAATTAGCCGCGCCAAATTAAAGTAAATCAGTACGCCCAATACATCAACTGCCGTTGTAATAAACGGCGCTGACATCAAAGCTGGATCTAACCCGACGGCGCGAAAGATGAACGGAAGACCAGAACCTGCAACTGATGCCAAAATCGAGATAGCCACCAAACTAATCCCTACAGCCAGCGAGACTGACCAATCTCCATTCAGGAGCCAAAAAGCCCATAAGGTGGCTACGGTGCCTAACATCACTCCCAGGAGCGCCCCAGCGATCGCTTCTCGCATTACCACCTGTGCTGGCCCCATTTCTCGAAGTTCTTCGGTATTTAAGCCCCGAATCACGACTGTCGAGGATTGAGAACCGACATTCCCGCCAGTGCCAGTTAACAAGGGAATAAACGCCGCCAGCGATACCACTTGCCGAAGAATTTCCTCTTCCGCTTTGATAATCGTGCCGGTGACAGTATTAGTTAGTAGCAAAACGAACAGCCAGACGACTCGCTTGCGAGCCACCGTGAGTAAATCTGTCTGGAAATAATTGTCGCCCCCCGACTGGAGACCGCCCTGTTTGTAAATATCTTCTGTCGTTTCTTGTTCAATGATGTCAATCACGTCATCAACGGTGACAATGCCCACCAAACGCTTCTCCCGGTCTACCACCGGGACAGCGAGAAAGTCATAGCGCCCGATCAGCCGCGCCACTTCTTCCTGGTCATCGCTGGTATAAACGCATACCACATCACGAGTCATAATGTCCCCAATCTTCTGCTCGGGATTGGCGATTACCAAATCGCGTAAGGATAAAATGCCCGACAAGTGACGAGCAGCATCCGTAATATAAAGGTAATAAATAATCTCAGTAGCATGGGCTAAACTGCGAATTCGCTCCAGCGTTTCCGCCACCGTCATGTTTTCTTTCAAAGAGATATACTCTGGTGTCATCAATCGTCCAGCAGTACCAGCCTCGTAACCCAACAACTGAGCTGTCGCTTGGCGTTCGGTGGGGGTGAGCTGTTCGAGCAGACGACGGACAACGGTAGCGGGCAGTTCGTCAAAAAGTCGTGCCCGGTCATCAGGGGACATTTTATCAACAATGTCCAGAACTTCCTGCCGCCGGAATTCCTCAATCAGCGCCTGCTGCACGCTAGAGTCGAGATATTCATAAACTTCAATCGCCTCGTCCTTGGAGAGCAAGCGAAAGGCGATCGCTTGCATCGCCTCTGGCAACCCTTCAATGGCTTCTGCAATGTCCGCCGGTTGCACCGGGACGAGGATTGCTTTTGCCCCCTGAAGGTCTTCCGCCTCAAGCAGCATTTGCAGCTGCATTCGGACGAGCTGCCGGAGTTCGCTGCGCGAGACTGTCTGGAAAGGAGTATTGGTGTCAGTCAAGGTAGACCCTCTTAATCCAGTGTTAAGTTTGTTGCTGCTTTTAGTCTAAAGGGCATTGGTACGGTTGTTTTCGTGGGATTTAAGAGTAAATGCAGCACCAATGAGAGCCAACCGCCCTACTTAATCAATTGTTGATATTTTTCCTGCACCAGTCTAGTCTCCAAGGATCGAGATTGAAGGCTCTGGGAATGGTGCGTGCTAAGCAGTCATAGGGTTTTTTCTACCGCCCGCTCCGAGCCAGAAGCGTGCCTAGCTGAACGCTAATAATTCCAAGTATGGCGCTACCTGCCCAGTAAATACCGGCGGCTGCATAACTGCGATCGCGCAGTAGAGTAGATGTTTCTAACCCATAACTGGAGAAAGTTGTGTAAGCTCCTAAAAAGCCGGTCGTTACCATCAATCGCACATCTAGAGGAATATTCGCTACCCGTTCTAAGGCGAGAGTGACAAAAAAACCCATCCCAAAGCAACCTGTAAGGTTGATAAAAAAGGTGCCGTAGGGAAAGCTGGTGCCGAAGCGTTGGGCAAACCAGAGGGTGAGATAGTAGCGACTCAATGCTCCAGCGATCGCTCCTAAACTGATGGCAATGGGATGACGAATCGCGGGGTCTTGCAGCATTTAACTTGAAAATTAGACTCTCGGACTGGGGGAATGAAGGGTCTCCAATCCAGCGATTTCTCATAGGAGGTTAGGTTGGTTAACCCGTACCTTTGCTATCGTTTTTTCCCATAACCCTATGAAATTCTACCGATAGGCTGAAGGAAATATACTACAGAAATGCTATTTCAGATATAGCCCTTTATTTAAGCAGATGCCTTCAACGAGAGCAAGCGGAGTGAATCAGTTTAAAACCGTTGCCTAATTAGGTCTGTTTAGTGCGCCAATCATTACCGTCAGCTACTGGTTCATTGGTGGTTGGATGGGTGCCTTGGTAGGGATTGCTTTAGTAGCTGTGACGAACTTACGAACTCTATCATATCTACAATCGCGACACGTTAACTCAAGCCGTTGCTGTCACAATTGGTCGTGCGATCGCGTTTCTTGCCCCAATAGTTAGCTACCGCTGATGATTTATTGGTCTGTACTAGCATTTCTTCAATTTTCCGGTTTGTGAAATTAGTAGCCGAACCTTACTAAAAGCTAATCTTTTTCGCTCAAAACTCTACTCATGAGATGTAGCCATGAATACAGAAGTCCCTAATAATACAGAAACCGCCATAACAGTTAGCCCGGAGACAAAGGCTATCGTTGATGAAAATATGGCAGGCGAATCCGAAGATTTGAAGCGTGAAACGATGGCGCTGATTGACGCCATTAAAAAACGGGCGCAGGTAGAAACAAAATCTGCTACCGAATATACTCGCGATGCCTATCTCAATGCAGTGAAACAAGCACGGGAGAAGATTGAACAGGATAAGTTGTTCGATCCAGAGCGAATTTCATACTCGATTAAACTCATTCAAATGGATGCAGAGAAGAACTGGGAGTCCATCGTGAAGGAAGTGTCAACTTTCGGCGATCGCCTTGCCGAAGCTGCTAAAGCGGCTTGGGATGTCCTGACAGCTCCTCGCACCCCTTCTTGATGTTGAAACAGTAATCACGCGCCGATATAAAACAGGGGCACTCAGCTAGCTGGGTGCCTTTCTAATTTTTTAATTCTAAATTCGGATAGCCTAATCTAGTCAGGCATTACCAGCAAGCTTTAGAATTTCACTGACAATAACAGGGTTTACTTCAGATGATTAACAAATATTGATTACTTAAATCTTGGCTGCGATTAGATAGGGTACTTTTATGAAAATTGCAACTCACAACAGATTGCTTGTCGCGGTTGCCAGCCTTCTGTTTGGATTAGCGATCGCTCTAATTTCTGGATGTGAAGCCATCTCAAATTTTCGGACTTCTCAAGTTAATTTTGATGCAACTGAGGGACAAGCCCGTAATTCGCAAATAGTCATCCCGCTTAAATTTAGCTGGGCTGATTCATTTTCAGAAGAGCTAGCAGCAGTCAAAATAGACGGCAAATGGGGCTATCTTGATAATAAAGGCAACTTCGCAATCAAACCTCAATTTGATAATGCCGAATCTTTTTTCCAAGGGTTAGCGGCTGTCAAATTAAAGAACAAGTGGGGCTATATCAATAAAAGTGGCAACTTAGTCATTAAACCAAAATATGATTTGGCTAAAGCTTTTTCTCAAGGGCTGGCAGCGGTAAAGATAGATGGAAAGTGGGGCTATATTGATAAGAAAGGCAACTTGGTAATTAACCCAAAATTTGATTTTGCTGAATTTTTTTCTATAAGCGATCGCACTGCGTCAGCGCTGGCGGCGGTAGAAATCGGTAAAAAGTGGGGCTATATCGATAAGAAAGGCAATTTTGTCATTCAGCCCCAGTTTGATGCGGCTGAATTTTTTTCTATAAGCGATCGCAGTGAATCAGCCCTAGGACTCGCGCCAGTCAAAAAAGACAACAAATGGGGCTATATCGATAATCGGGGAGACGTTATTGTTCCGTTAGAATTTGAGGAAGCTAAGTTTTTTTCGGAAGGACTAGCAGTGATATCCAGTAATAATAAGTGGGGCTATATTGACAAAATGGGATATATTGTTATTCCACTCCAATTTGATTGGGGTGGAGACTTTTCTCAAGGACTGGCGGGCATAACGATAGACACTAAGGTAGGCTATATTGACAAGGCAAGCAATGTTGTCATTCCCCCACAATTTGATAATATTGATAACTTTTCAGAAGACCTAGCAGCGGTAAAGAACGGCGACAAATGGGGCTATATCAATAAGAGTGGCAAATTCGTAATTAAACCCCAATTTGATAGCGCTCAATCTTTTTCGCAAGGGCTAGCAAAAGTTAAGATTGGCAATAAATATGGCTATATCCGCAAACCTCTTCCATAAGTTCTCATTTCTGAAGACATAGGAGAATTGAGAGTCAGTGGTCGCGGAAACTTCAGCAGAATGAAGCGAGAGCCTGGTGAGGATTTCCCCGGCTTCTCGTTGCCTTTATCGGAGTGTATTTGCAAGGAAACCTATAACACGCCTTTAGAACTGGGGATCGTACCGCCACGACGGGGATCAACTTCGATTGCCATGCGGAGCGATCGCGCAAACGCTTTGAACGTTGCTTCAATAATGTGGTGCGAGTTAATTCCATCTAGTTGGCGAATGTGCAGCGTCATCTGGCTGTGATTGACCACCGCCACAAAAAATTCCCGCACCAGCTGAGTGTCATAAGTCCCGACTCGCTGAGTGGGAATCTCTAAGCCATAGCTGAGATGGGGGCGTCCGGAAAAATCTAACGCTACCTGAACCAACGCTTCATCGAGAGGGGCGAGGAAATTCCCAAACCGGACAATTCCTTTGCGATCGCCCAGTGCTTGATGCAACGCCATTCCTAGGGTAATTCCCACATCTTCATTGGTATGGTGGTCATCAATTTCCAAGTCTCCCGTCGCGGCTACATCCAAATCAATCAGGCTGTGAGAGGCGATTTGATGCAGCATATGGTCTAAAAACGGAATGCCAGTTTTTGCATTGCAAGTGCCATTCCCGTCTAATTTGACGGTGACGATAACATCCGTTTCGCCCGTCTTGCGGGGAACCCTTGCCATCCGAGGAGACAAAAGCTGTTCAATGCTTGGAGAAGGTGTAAATTGGCGATCGCGTGCCTGCATCGCAGATGCTCACTCAAGAAAATAAAGTTAAGTTTATTATCCTACTTTACTGAGCATCTGGGAGACGCGAAAGCCTTAAAAATGCAAAATTAAAAATTAAAAGTTAGCAGAATCTTTGCTTTTTAATTTTTAATTTTTAATGTTTGATTCTTTCTACATCCCCATAATCTCGTATCCGGCATCGACATACAGCACCTGACCTGTAATGCCACTTGACAAATCGCTACACAAGAAAGCAGCCGCATTTCCCACTTCTTTCTGAGTTACAGTGCGTCGCAGCGGTGCCACTTCCTCAACGTGATGGATCATATCCAGAATGCCACCTACCGCCGACGATGCCAAAGTGCGGATGGGACCTGCCGAAATTGCATTCACGCGAATATTCTGCGGTCCTAACTCAGATGCCAGGTAACGGACACTCATTTCCAGTCCAGACTTGGCAATTCCCATCACGTTATAGTTGGGGATCACTTTAACGCCGCCTAGATAAGTCAGCGTGACAATACTGCCGCCTTCTGTCATTAGCGGTTTTGCTGACCCGGCAAGTTGCACCAGCGAATAGGTACTAATTTCTAGAGCTTGGGTGAAGCCAGCACGGGTAGTGGTACTAAAATCACCTGATAAATCTTCCTTGTTCGCAAAGGCAAGACAATGGATCAGGATGTCTAGCTTGCCCCACTTATCGCGGATGGCGTCAAATGTAGACTGAATTTGGGTCTCATTCTGGACATCGCAGGGTAAAAACAAGCTGGGATTGAGGGGTTCTACCAACTCTGCCACTTTTTTTTCAAAGCGACCTCGGTCGTCTGGCAGGTAAGTCACTCCTAGATTCGCACCCGCTTGGTGCAGTTGCTGAGCAATCCCCCAGGCGATCGATCGATTGTTGGCAATGCCGGTGACTAGGGCGTTTTTTCCGGTTAAATCTAGCATAAATGTCGATTTTGAAGGCAATATTAGAGGATATCCGATTTAGGGGAGTATTCAAGATCGCGATCGCCCGGAGCGAGGCTGTCTAGTACGGGTAAGGATCGTGCCTCCTTACTCACCATGCATCCCACCCGATGGCGCAGATACTGTCAAGATATCAACATTTTCCGTCATAATCTTACTTGCCTTGAGCGGGGAGAGAGCTAAAGAAGGTAGCGGAGGAAACTACTTTAAAATTTTGTATCAAATAGCACAAAAACCACCCGGAAGTCAGTTTATCTGTGTCTAATGTCAGAAAACTCTCATAGTTGTTTTGCTATGGTTAAAGTTCCTCCGACAGAAAGTTGCAGAAGTCTGTAGGGCAGCATTTAGGAAAAAGGAAGTGGTAGTGACGCAAGATAGACCGCTAGCAGCTGTGTTCCGTCAACTGGGAGGTGGGGCGTTTCCACCCGTGGTGGAAACTTTTGAGCGGGGCAAGACGATCTTTTTCCCAGGAGACCCGGCTGAACGTGTATACTTTTTGCTCAAAGGTGCAGTAAAGCTGTCTCGCGTGTATGAAGCTGGGGAAGAAATTACCGTGGCGCTGCTGCGAGAAAACAGCGTTTTTGGAGTACTGTCCTTAATTACAGGGCATCGTTCGGATCGGTTTTATCACGCTGTAGCATTTACGCCAGTGGAGCTGCTTTCGGCACCGATCGATCAGGTAGAGCAATCGCTCAAGGATAATCCGGAGCTATCGATGTTGATGCTGCGAGGGCTTTCTTCGCGCATTTTGCAAACAGAAATGATGATTGAGACATTAGCTCACCGAGATATGGGATCGCGCTTGGTGAGTTTTCTATTGATTCTGTGCCGTGATTTTGGCGTTCCTACCGCCAATGGAATTACGATCGATCTGAAGCTTTCTCATCAAGCGATCGCAGAAGCAATCGGCTCCACCAGGGTAACTGTCACCCGCTTACTGGGAGATTTGCGGGAGGAAAAAATGATTTCTATCCACAAGAAAAAAATTACGGTACACAACCCAGTTACACTGAGTCAGCAGTTTACTTGAAAACAGCTAGAGGCTCTCGTCAGGTTGTAGGTTAGGTTGTTGGTTAAAACGGCATGGTAGCGCGAGCAGGTTATCCAGTTTTAACATTTAGTCGGGAGTTGAGTTAAAAGGTGTCAGGTTTTAAGCGGATAGTTTTCAACCTTCCAACCTTTAACCTTTCCGATTTCACCTTCGATCTTTAATTCCTGTTAACCCTTTCTCTAGCCTGCGATGCGATAGGCTGTAACTGGAATGACTGTAGCAGACAATGACCGACAGTGCGCTCTTCCTGATTTTGTCTATTTTAGTGTTGGGAAGCGTCATCGCAACGGTAGGCGATCGCATTGGCACGCGCGTGGGAAAAGCACGCCTGTCGTTGTTCAATCTGCGTCCCCGCAAAACAGCTGTTTTAGTAACGATTCTAACGGGACTAACGATTTCTGCCTCAACACTGACAATCATCTTTGCGACAAGCGAACAATTGCGGATTGGAGTTTTTAGACTCCAAGAAGTGCAGAAAAAACTCAAGACAGCCAGTAAGGATATTGCCAAAGCGAACGAGCAGAAACGGAAAACCGAAAGCGAACTTGCTAAAACCGCCGCCCAAAAAGAGCAAGTCGAGAAGGAACTCGCTCAAGCTCGCACCCAGCAATCTGTCGCTCAGCAGCGCTTAGATGCGATTAATCGATCTTTGGCAGCTGCGCTGGCTAAACAAGGCCAGACGGAGGCGCAACTAAATCAGACTCAAAGCGAACTGACCCGGGTTGCCAGCAGCTTTCAGCAAACCCAAAAACAGCTTACATCTGTCTCAGGGCAAGCCAAGACGCTACGTTCGGAAATCCAACAACTTCAAGCAGAACGCCAAGAACTCCTCCAGCAGCGAAATCAAGTCAGAGCTGAAATTACTGAATTCAAAGCGAAAGTGACTCAGCGCGACCAAAAAATTGCCCAGCAAGACCGAGCAATTAGCCAACGCGATGAGCAAATTCTCAAGCGGGATCAAGCCCTTGTCGAACTTGATGAGAAACTTGCTGCCTTTCGGAAGAGCCTGAGCGATCGCGACGAGCAAATTGCCCAGCGAGACAAAGCCTTATCTCTACTTGACAACAAAATTTCTCAACGAGATGAGGTGATTGCCCAGCGAGAAAATCGCCTTAAAGAACTCGAAAAACAACAAGCTTCCCTAGAGCAGGAAGTGGCAACCTTAGAACAGTATTACCAGTCTTATCAAACTTTGCGTCAGGGTAGTCTGGCACTGCTGCGCGGTCAGGTTCTGGCGGCGGGCGTTTTTCGTATTGTCGAGCCAGCCGCAGCCCGACAGGTCATTGAGCAGCTGTTACGGGAAGCGAATCGGACAGCGATTAAAGCGACCCAACCCGGTCTCAACAAGGTGGCGAACGAACGGGTCGTGCAAATTACAGAGGCACAGGTCGAGCAACTGATCAACCAGATTCAGGATGGTCGAAACTATGTAGTCCGAGTTTTTTCGGCTGGTAACTATGTCCAGGGAGAAAAGCAGGTACAAGTCTTTGCAGACGCCGCACCCAATCAAGTTGTATTCCGCACTGGTGAAGTCGTAGCAACGACATCTGCCGATCCTTCAAACATGACCGACCAACAAATTCGGCAGCGGATTGACCTGCTGCTTGGAGCATCCCAGTTCCGAGCCACTCGCGCGGGGATTTTGGGCGATACAGTTCAGGTTGGCGACAATCGAATTGTTAGCTTGATTCGGTTTATCGAGCAGTTGAAAAAGCACAATAAGCCGATTTCTCTGAAAGCGGTCGTGGCAGAGGACGCCTATATTGCCGGACCCATGAAATTAAATTTGGAGGCAGTTGAAGACGGAGAAGTTGTGGTCAGGATGTAATTTATTAGTCATTAGTGATGAGATGATGACTAATGGCAATTAACCATTTGTAAATTAGCGATTAGCCAATTCAGATGATTTTAGGGTTCGATCCAGGGCGCGATAAGTGTGGTTTAGCCGTAGTGGGGAAAGACAATTCTCTGCATTACCACCAGGTTGTACCAGCAGAAGCAGCGATCGCAACGCTCCTTGAGTTGTGTGAAAAATTTCCAATTGATACTCTAGTGATGGGCGATCAAACCACTTCCAAAAGTTGGAAAAAGAAACTTCAGCAATTTCCAACGTCGGTGCCAATTGTCCTGGTAGATGAGCGCTACAGTACATTGGAAGCACGCGATCGCTATTGGCAAATGTACCCTCCCCAAGGTTTAGGACGCCTGATTCCCCAAGGGATGCGGAGTCTACCCCGACCAATCGATGACATTGTTGCCATCCTCCTCATCGAAAGATACATGAAGCAACGAGAGACGAGGAACTAGGAAACTCTGTCATTCTTAACTTTCTTAATTTAAACTGAACTCAAAACTCAAAACTTTTAAAGTTCCGCCCGGATCGTAAACGCATAGTCCCCTCCAGGCTCTAGCTGGTAATCTTTCTGTTCTAAAAATCGACCCAGAGGTTCCTGAATTAAAGCGCGTCCCAAAGAAGGTGTCACCGACAATTGACCCTGTCGGAAACACCACTGGAACTGCCATTCATATTCTGCCGCCGTGACTTCCCCTGCTAGAAAGCCCCGTTGCCAGGAAAGATGGGTAATTCGGACGTGGGCAGTAGTTTGAGGTAAACGCTTAGAACTCACAATCGCTGTGCCGATCAAATACCTTCATTCAGCAACAATACTAAACTTATTGCGATCGCCTTCGAGATAACATCATTCTCACAGCTGATACTGAGCTGGCACGAACCGAGTAAAAATATCCCTCTGGATATGGAAAGTGCCAGACTAGATCGGTATTGACTAGGATGAAAGAAGAGTAACATCTGAGCAAAAAAGGTGCAATTTTGAGTCGTTTATCGTCTGACCGAACCCCAAATGCCAGCCAGTTCCCTTCACAAACCCCGGACGCAACAGATTTGGATCGGGAACTAGATAACGCCATTTTGAGCTTTGATGACATCCAAGCAGAACTAAATTACAAAAAGGCGCAAAATGCTCTGCGAGATTTGGTAGATAACCTGGATCTAACACCCCAAGAGCGGACGGGACTGGAATCCGAGATTGATGATTTGGCAACGATGCTTGAGAAGTTAGATCGCTCAGTCGTCCAGATTGCCGCCTTTGGGATGGTGGGACGGGGTAAATCTTCAGTACTGAACGCCTTATTAGGTCAGAACGTGTTTGAAACGGGACCGCTTCATGGCGTCACCCGCACCCATCAAGGTGCCAGCTGGCAACTGACTCAGGAGAATGAGACGGGAAGCGTCAGCGATATCCTACGAGTCACGCTGCCGAGTGCGGGCAATTCCCAAATCGAGCTAATTGACACCCCTGGAATTGACGAAGTAGACGGAGAAACCCGCGAAACCTTAGCCAGACAAGTTGCCAGACAAGCAGACTTGCTGCTGTTTGTCATTTCGGGCGACATGAACAAGGTGGAATACGAGGCGCTCTCGCAATTGCGGGAAGTCGGTAAACCGATGTTGCTGGTATTTAACAAAATTGACCAGTATCCGGATGCCGACCGGATGGCGATTTATCGCAAAATTCGGGATGAACGGGTGCGGGAATTGCTCTCACCGGATGAAATTGTAATGGTTGCTGCCTCTCCCCTGGTGGCGCAGGCGGTTCGCCGTCCTGACGGAACGAGGGCAGTGCAGCGACGACCGGGAACGCCCCAAGTTCTGGATTTGAAGCTGAAAATTCTGGAAATTTTGCACCGAGAAGGCAAGGCTTTGGTAGCGCTCAACACCATGCTGTATGCCGATGATGTGAACGAACAGATGATTGCTAGGAAGATGCAGATTCGCGATGAAAGTGCGAATCAGATCATCTGGAAAGGGGTGATGACGAAGGCAGTTGCGATCGCCCTCAACCCGGTCACGGTTGTCGATCTCCTCAGCGGTGCCGTCATCGACGTGGCAATGATTCTCACCTTATCTAAACTCTACGGCATCCCCATGACCCAGCCGGGAGCGGTGGGACTGCTACAAAAAATTGCCATCAGTATGGGCGGAATTAGTGCTAGCGAACTTTTGGCAACTTTGGGACTGAGTTCCCTGAAAAGTCTCTTAGGACTCTCCGCACCCGCAACGGGTGGGGTGTCTTTAGGTCCCTATCTATCAGTTGCCGTGACTCAGGCAGGTGTTTCAGGGGTTTCTTCTTACGGGATTGGACAAGTCACTAAGACTTACTTGGCGAACGGCGCTTCCTGGGGTCCCGATGGCCCAAAAGCCGTGGTAAGTCGCATTCTGACTTCACTGGATGAAGCCTCAATTTTGAATCGGATTAAGAATGAGTTGAGTGCAAAGTTAGTGAATTAAAACAAGCGATCGCTCTTTTTAAAAACAAGCGATCGCTTGTTTTTTATTACTTGAAATTCATCTAATTCGATTTATAAATACATCGATCAGTGCAACTGATCGATGTATTTTATTTAGCTCGAATATACTTATAATAAAATGCTTGTTTTGTGCATGTTAAAGTCATAATATAGTAATTGTATTTGTCTGACTAGACGTTGTAGTTGGAGCGCGGAGGACAATGTCCTCTGCGCGAGTTCCAGAAAAGGTACTAAAAAGCAAATCAAAATATAGATATTATAAATAAATTGTAAACTCTCTTTTTTCCAACCTCTATAGCAAAAAGAATGGAAGATAAGTCTTTATTAGATGATATTAACCAAGCTTTCTCAGCCTTCAAAAAGCCTTTGATCATCCCTATTCTTCCAAAAAAGGGAGTTATTGAGGGTGAATATTTAGCGATTCAGCGAGATTTTGGTGAAGTTTTAAAAGATGAAATGAGCGACGAGCAATGCTCAATGATGATCTGTGATTACTCGCTCATTTCGGATGAAGCTTTGTGTTACTTTCTCCCCAGGCTAGCCAGAAGTGTTTTGCAAGAGAGAGGTTTTTCAGACTTATTTTGCAGCCGAATTGAAAAAATCAATGAGATTTTCCTAAATCGAGAGCAAAAAGCTATACTGAATCGCCTTATTATTACCCTTAAAGATATTGAAAAAGAATTAGAACTAGAGGAAAAGCATGAACTAGAACAGTCTTGGGCAGACTGGGAAGAGTCTTTAGGACAAAGTCAGAATGAAAATGACAAACTCTTATTGGCTATAGCTAGAAACAATATTGATGAGGTTAAAAGCTTAATTAACCAAGGGGCTAATGTAACAGAACAAGACAAGAATGGAAACTCACCCTTAGATATTGCCAAGTATAAAGGACACACCAAAATACTTGAGTTGCTCAAGCAAGCAGGTACTAAGGAATGATGGTGCGTGAGGAACATTTGAAAAGGGTGGACACGGATGCCCACCCTACGTTTAACTGACCAAGAAAATTTGTGATTAGCGAGGCGTTTTATCTTCTTTAAAGGATGCCAGCCATTCGCGGACTTGCCCAGCTGCAACATCGCGGCTACCCAACCCGAAAGCCAAGGCGATCGCGACAGCGATCGCTCCCAATAGCAATCCAAAAGCTAAGTTAACGATATCGCTAGCAATTCCCATCTGTTGCAGCGCCATTGCTGAAACCAGGGCGATAATCGCAATCCGAGCAGTTTGTCCGAGTATCCGCGCTTGGCGAGTACCGGAACTGGTAATCAAGTTAAAGGCGAGGTTCGCGAGATACAGACCAATCGCAAACACCACCAAACCGGCGAGAATGCGACCTAATATCACCACAATGCCGCTGACCAACAGAGTCAGCGCCGGAATTTGCAGAATATTGGTTGCTGCTACTGTCGCAAACAGCATAATGCCAACCAATACCACAATCCCGGCGAGTTCTGACGGGGTGCGGGTGGGAGGCGTCGGTTCCTGAAGGATAGTTTCTTGTCCGGTAGGCAGTATCTGTGCCTCTGGAGCCGGAGGTAGAATTGGCGTGGCGCGGGTGTAAGGCTTAGATTGGAGTCCCAGCCAGTAGAAAATATTGTTGAATCCGATGCTGGTGAGGATGTTGGTGACTAACTCTGAAACAAAGTGTCCAACTACATAAGCGATGCCGAGAATCAACGCCGCTGTAAAGATTAGCGGAATCGCGTTGAGAATCTGGGTCAACATGGCGATCGCTGGAACCGAAATTGCTGCAATTCCCAAAGCATTGAGAGCAGCGATCGCGGTCGGGATTAAAATCAGAACAAAAACAATTGTCCCGATCAGCCAAGAAAGCGTTTGTCCGCCGGTTGCCCGTGAAATTCCAAATCTTGCACCTAACCGATCCGTTCCGGTTGCTGTCAGCAGATTTGTAACAATCCGCCGCACCACCTGCGCCAGCAACCAACCTGCTGCACCGATGACGATAGCCGTCAAAATATTCGGTACTGCTGCCAAAATTTGATTTAGCAGGTTATTAACCGGACCCAGTGCCTGCTGTAGCTGTAGGGCATCTAAGATCAGCGGTAAAAATAGCAAAAAGATGAACCAGTACAGAGCGTTGCCTAAGGTATCGCTCAGAGAATACTGGTTTGTCCTTGGCGTCGTACCCCCCGGCGTCGTATCCCCCGGTGCCGTACCTCCCGTTTGCTCGCCCAAACGTTCGTCTAACCGCAGCGCCCGCAGTCCCCGCGTTACCACTAGCTTTGTCAAGGTTGCCAGTACCCAGGCAATTCCTAACAGAATCGCTGCACTAACGAGTTTGGGGATGAACTGAGTGACTTGCTCTAACAGAGTGTTAAGAGGACCAGCAACCGCTGTTAGTTTTAAAGTCTGTAAACTAGCAACGATGGCAAAGAGCATAATCAGCCAGAACACCACACTGGAGATCCATTTCTCCACAGGTGGCCCTTCTTCAGCCCCTTGGCGACCTGTAATCCAAGCGGCTAAACGATTATCGATGTTTGTGCGATTCAGCAGTCCTCGCACCGCCGCCGCCGCCAGTGAAGCCACGATCAAGCCAACGACTAACGCTAGGATCGCCTTAATCAGATCCACTAGCGAATTGCCTAAGTTGAGGCCGAGGCCTGAGATAATATTGTCAACCGAAAAATTATTATTGGTTGCAGGAGAGGATTCCGCCGCTGGTACGGGTGTACTCTGCGCTAACAACCCGTTCAACCTGAGTGGCACCTCTCGAAAGAGAGTGAGTGTAATTCCTTGCCAAGTTCCATTCATGGTGTTCTGAGTTAACGTCGGATGGGCAAATATACAAAAGTTACGCTGCTTAGCAGGAATCGCCAAGACTTATCCTACGCTGATAAATTCTCTCGCTACTGCATTGGAGAATCAAAAACCGACTAAAACAGGATGAGATAGATATAGACTAGCGTTCTCAGTTTTTAATCTATCTTTATAGATAAATAAGCCGAAAAAGTCGAATATTTGCGATTTTTAGCGGTGCTTCCCGATTTGCGTTTCTGTAGCGTTCGCTTCCAGTAAGTCTGTATAGTATGTCTCCTACTGAAGTTTTCGAGCAATCTATCCAAATCAATGCTAGTGCAACGGTGGTTGAGCGCTGCATTACCGATCGTGTCTTAATGCATCGATGGCTGAATCCGGCGTTGCGGTGCGAACCCGTCGGAGAGTGGCGAACAGATGTGGGGAGTCAAAGTCGGTTTATTATTCAAATTCCCTTATTGCAACCCACGCTCGAAACGGTAGTTGTGGAGCGAGAACCAGGGCTAATTGTCTGGGGATTTGAAGGATTTTTTAAAGGACGCGATCGCTGGGAATGTCAGTCAGAGGCAACGGGAAAGGGCACGCGCCTGCTGAATCGCTTTGAGTTTGAAATTCCCAGTCCTTTCGTGCGTTGGGGTTTTAATACCTTCGCCGCTGCCTTTACGAAAGCCGATATGCAAGCTCAATTGCGACGTCTCAAGCGAGTGGCAGAGGAGATGGATCGCTAAAGGCTAATAGATATCTTGTTCGATTTGTGTCAGTAACTGGCGAATCACGCCAGCATCCTCCGCATTGGGAAGTATCGCCAGATAAATGTTTAAATCTTGGGATGCTTCTGACCAGCGTCCCATTTGGAAGTAGAGAAGACCGCGATCGCGCAATTCCATCGGTGCGTCTGGGAACAACAGCAAAATCCGTTCCACTGTGGCGAGTGCTTTTTGCAACTCCTGCCGGTTCAGGTAAATCATTTTCAGATTCGTCAGCATCCGGGTCAAAAAGCGCCGAGAACTCACGGGTTCTACGAAAGTCGCTTGCAGTTGCACTGACTGTTGGTAAATCTTCGCAAGTCTATCTCTGCAATCTTGCTCAAACAGAATCTCGCCGCGATGGAAGGCATCCACGAAGATTCCTACATCCTCAAACTGTGGGCGAATCAGGAAATGCCCCGGCATCCCCACCCCAACCATCGGAAAATCAATGCGTCGTGCAATCTCTAAATAAACTAGCGCTAGGGCGATCGGGATGCCAGTGCGCCGGTCAATTACATCATTTAAAAAGCTATTGCGAGGATCGTAATAGTTTTCATTATTTCCAGTAAAACCTAAGTCGTCGTAAAGATATTGATTGATAGTTTGAATCACCCGCAGGGGATACCGTTGGGCAGGTAGACGTTCTTGTACCTCCGCTGCCATTGTATCGAGGGCATTGAGGTATTCATCCGGGTCGAGGTCTGGATATTCTTCCTGAGCAATGTCCAGAGCAGCTTTTGCCAGATTAATTTGCTCATCTGGCTGATTAATTTCCTGATAAAAGGATAGGCGACCCAGCGGCAAGTTCATGGCAATTCAATTGTTTAGCGAAACTCTTCCTCTGATTGTAGAAAACAACGTGCTATCTCGCTTACAACTAAAGGATAATTAGCAAGTCATCCGTGCTAGCAGGCTAACTACAAATCGGTGAGCAGCCTTGCCTTTCTAAGAATAAATGTGAGTACGGTTTCTTCTCTAGAAATAATCTCTGCGGCAATTTCCATCCCTGGTTGAATTGGATAGGGGCGATCGCCTTTGATCAGATTTATTTTTTCTGGCTGGATGGTTACTTCGTAGGAGGGCGGAACCGCAGGCGCGTTGGCGTTATTATTTTCAGGCGCGATCGCATCGGGTGCGATCGCGCTCACTTTTCCGGAGAGAGTTCCATAATCGGGATAGGGATAGGCAGAAACCCGCATTTGTACCTTTTGCCCAACCGCCACTTTCCCGATATCCTGAGCCGCTACCCGCGCTTTCACGATGAGTGGCGTGTTGCTGGGAGCAATTTGAGCAATTGGTTCGGCTGCACGCACCACCTGAGAGGCATTTCGCAGTTCTAGTTTGAGGATGGTGCCAGATGCTGGAGCACGAATCACGCTTTTTTGCAGTTCCATCCCGATTTGTTTGAGTTCGCGGGTGTCGCTGTTGAGTTGATTTTGAATTTCAATTTGACGCTGAATCAGGGTTTTTCGTTCTTTGTTCAATGTTGCTAAGGTAGATTCACCCGTTGCTCTTTCTTGAGCGATTCGCTCGTTAGCAATTACTACGGGTGCCGCACTGGGATTAAGCATGGCTTTTGCCCGTTGTAGTCTCGCTTGCGCGGCTTTGAAAGCTTCTTCTTTTTCCTTGATTTGCAGTTGAGCGATCGCGCCCGTATTTGCTAGCTGTTGATATTGATTCATCTGCGCCCTTGCTAAATCCACAGATGCCTGTGCTTCTTGCACTTCTGCCTTAGTTATGATTTCCTTCTCTTGATAGTCTCGTTGGTTACGACCCAGATCCGCTTGAGAAACCGCAATGTTGCGATTCATCAAGTTCCACTCTGCCTTTTGCTGGCTGTCAAGGGCACTAATTTGAGCTGCGATTTGACTCAGTTGCAGTTGGTTATTCTGGATATTGCCTTGCAGTTGGCTTTTTTTCGTCTGGAGTTGGGAGTTATCCAGAATCGCGATCGCATCCCCTTGTTTCACGACCTGATTTTCTTTCACAGAGATGCTTTCAATCGTTCCTTCTGTTGAAGCTTGCACGATGCGCAGCTCACCTATAGGACGCACAACGGCAGCGGCTTTAACAGTAATGTTGTACTGCGTATAAGCGGCAAGCATCACAGCTACCCCAAAAGTACCGACTAAAAACAATCCCCCTAGCGTTGTCCATCGGCTGATGGGAGGAAGAAATTCGTCGCTAGAGACTGGGCGGAGAAAGTCAGGGTTGCTGTCACTAAGCATGATTGTCCCATTCAGTGAATGAGTGTTCTCTACTATGATTGCATTTACTTTAAATAGAATTTAATTTCTTTGCCATCGTTTAAAATTTGAGCAGTTAATCGCTTTTTCCTAGTGCAGCCTGTTGTCTGAAATTTACACAATACTTTTTGTTGATTTTTTAAAATTATTAAATTAATTGGGAGTCGCGTTGGTTGAAAGCGTGTTTGTTTTGATGTAAAACCCTACCTCAGAGGGGTACGGTCATTTAATCTACAGAGTAAAACTCTAATTAGTTAATCCCAATACACTTAAAAACTTAGAAGGATTTTATGCCCCATCCCTTTGCTCCAGAACTTTCCGAACTAGGAACGGTGGAGTTCAATCTTCTAGAAGAACTCACGGATGAGGAAGCTGCCACCATTACAGGCGGTTTTCACACACCCACGACACCTGGCAGCATACCGATTGGAGGGAATGTTGTCACTCCACTGGAATTTAACGATGAGGGGGGGTATTTTATCACCCTGTGGCTTGGTGAAGAAGGTGGTTATGTAACGATCCCAGCGACACTCCCTGAAGACGGAGGCAACGGACTGCAATAACCTTATTGAAAGTAATGTCCGATTAACTTTTTTTCCTGAAATCATTGATTATTAAGGCAAAATTGAGCTAATTCTTCAGGCAGAATCAATGGAATTGTGGCACTTTTTAAAAAAAGCCACAATTCTATATTCTTTTGTAAGTAGTCTCTAGAGCAGTTTTGCTCTATCGCATCTTTTTTATTTTGCCTGAAGAACGGAAATGAAATCTGCAAGGCATCAAAAACGTGTTTTGGAAGAAATTTTCTGTGTTGAGAATTTTTTATTCAAAGATTATTATCAGCAATCAATTGTTCAAAGGGGTGCGATGCTCGCCTTGCGATCGCTCTTTTCAAAAATGCTGCGTTTATTACTTGATGGCAAAGAAAAACTCGTGGCTTGAGCCTGGGTTTGGTCAACCATGAAAAAACCCACCCTAATTTTAAAATAGGGGGGTTGCCATGTGGTTTGACTGAATAGTTGCAGCAAATAAATTGACGATTTAACTGCTAGTAACTGTGAGATTTCCTCCAGTTCCAGTCAAAGCTCCATCCACTATTGATATTGTTGCTGGCTCTGTTAGTTGAGCTGTATAGCTAGTATTGTCAATCGTGAAACTGATGCTAAATGGACTGAGATTGAAAGTGCCATTAGGAATCTCAGCCTTCCAATCGTCAAAGTCAAAACTGAATAAAACTAAACCTCCAGCTACTGCCTCTTGTTCCTGTTCGGATAGTTCTGCAAACAAGGATTGGTCTTGAGGTTGCATTGGTTGGTTGTTTGCACCTACAGTCATGATGTTGCCCTCAAAATAAACTTTGAAGCGTTGGAAACTTCTGCCGTGCTTAAAACTTACGTAAATGAAAACACCTTTTCCTCCCACTTTTGGGAGATTAACCTTTGGTACCCTTGGTTGTAATAATGCAGTCTGCTTTGTTTGCGTAGTGGATACGGGCAACTTTTCGCGATCGCTTCTAACCGGCGAAGTCAACAAACTGGATGACACCCCGCTGTCCATTGGTTAACCAGTGAGGATCTTCTTCGTTAAGTGTGTTTATCTGAGTTTGCTGTAAACCTGCCACCAGTTCAGATTTGAGGGTGCGTAGTGCTACTAACGGTGCTGGGAAGTAGCAGGCAATGTCTTGAAAAGGGGTAGTAAAATCCCAGTGGCGATTGCCTAAACAGCGGCGGTAGTTAGCATCTCCTTTAATAAAAATTAGGCTGGCGGGTGCTAACTCTTGTCGCAAAGCTTCGGGTATTTCCCAGAAAGGCAAGGGCATTGTCCAAAATAAATCGTCATAGCATCGCAAACGACCGGAAGCGATCGCGTCTTGCAAGCGCAGAGAAAGCGATCGCACTTCCCCATCAACGTCAGCAGCCAAAACCTCTAAAGTGTGGTGCAGATCCTGAATGGTCGCATCAGAAACGAAGATAGGATACCGCTTCAGGTGCAGGGAAATCTCAGCCGCCTGAGTGGTTAGCAGAAAATCTGCCAAGCACAAATCGCAGACGAGTTCAAAACCAGCATTATCGACGATGAAGTCAATTCTTCCCCCATCAAGGCTAGCAATCCTGTCCGCAATGATGGGTGTATCATCGACCAAAATATGAGCCTCTTCGTGCTGAATTTCCTGACGGCTGCGATCGCTTTCTCCAGCCTCAATAGGCCAAAGGCTCAGATCGGCGCGGTTGCCCCACAGTGAAAAATAGAGCAGTGGGATTAAACGAGTATGGCGATCGCTTGTATGATGCCCAATCCTAGCGGCGATTGCCCGGATTGAATCCATTGCCGTTTCTAAACCCAAGCGTTTTTGCAATCCGTAGGGATCGACGCCTTGGCTCGCTCCTGGCGGAAAGTAATTGGTTGCTTCCACAATCCGCCGGAAAAAGTATAACTCTGCAAATAACCAGGGAATGTCTATCCAACGCTTCCCCAGAAAAGGAGCCAAATATGTTGTCCACGCAGCCAAATCTGGGCCATTGTCATCTTTGAGCGATCGCACGATTCCGTTCGGCAAGTCCCGGATCAAGGTTTCCAGGTTGTCTACAATCGATGCCGGAAAGTCGTTTTCAGCGATCGCTCGCTGCGCGATCGCAGGCATTCGCTTCAGAAGCGTCATGTTTGCAAACGAACCTTCTTCCGACATCATCAGCGGTGGAGGAAGCGGTAATCGAGGCTGTAAAATCTGCTGTGACATTAGGCGATAGCGCTTTTTATCATGTGTCGAAAGTAATTCTACTTAAGCAGCAATTTTATTGACTCTGAAATCTGGTTACATAAAGCGCATCAAGCCAAAACCCTCAACCTTGAGAACTCTTGCCGATTAGGATGGATTGGGAGCATCTTTTGCAAATATCCATGAGCCTAACCGAACAGATTCTATCTCAGGTACCGGGAAATCCTCTCCTCGGACTGCGTAAAGCCGATAGCCTTTGGCAAGCCATCAAGGAAGACACTACACCGATTCCGATGGTGGTGAAAGAAAGCCAAGAGCCACTAGGAAGCGTAGACTGGGATGCAATAATCTGCGGCGGCACTTTGGGAATTTTAATCGGTGCTGCTTTAGCTCAGTTGGGGTGGCGAGTTGCCTTGATTGAAAGAGGAATCTTGCGCGGTAGAGATCAAGAGTGGAATATTTCCCGCCAAGAGTTAGAAGTATTTTTAGAGCTGAATCTACTAACTGAAGCGGAATTAGAGCAAGCGATCGCAACCGAGTATAATCCCGCCCGCGTCAGTTTTTTAGGAGGTTCTGACGTATGGGTGCGAGATGTCCTGAATATCGGCGTCGATCCGGTTTTTCTGCTAGACACGCTCAAATCAAAGTTTCTGGCTGCTGGCGGACAGTTGTTTGAAAACACTCCCTTTGAAGGGGCGGTTGTACACCCAGATGGCATCAGGGTGGAAGCCTCTGGCGGCATGAAAACGCGGTTGTTAATCGATGCGATGGGACATTTTTCACCCATTGTTCAGCAAGCGCGACAGGGAGAAAAACCGGAAGGCGTCTGCTTAGTCGTGGGTAGTTGCGCCAAAGGCTTTCCTCTCAACGAAACCGGCGATCTGATCGCAACTTTCACATCGATTCAAAATCAATGCCAATACTTTTGGGAAGCCTTCCCAGCACGAGATGGCAGAACGACTTATCTATTTACTTACCTGGATGCTCACCCCAGTCGTCCCAGTTTAGAGTTCTTCTTTGAAGAATACCTGCGCCTGTTGCCCGAATATCAAGGCGTAGAAGTGTCCCAACTGCAATTTCAACGGGTGCTATTTGGCTTCTTTCCCTCTTACCGCAACTCATTAAAGATGCCTTGGAGTCGCATTCTGCCCGTAGGAGATAGCAGTGGCAACCAATCTCCCGTCAGCTTTGGCGGGTTTGGGGCGATGGCGCGGCACCTGAAACGGTTAACAGAAGGCATTCACGAGGCTTTACAAATAGATGCTCTCGACAAGAATGCTTTGGCACTTTTGCAACCTTATCAGCCAAATATTGCTGTAACCTGGCTGTTTCAAAAAACAATGGGCGTGGGAATCGAGCAAAAAGTTGACCCAAATCAAATCAACCAGTTGCTTTCTAGCGTATTTCAAGCAATGGCACAGCTGGGAGACGAGGTATTACGCCCATTTTTACAAGATGTTGTCCAGTTTCCCGCTTTATCAAAAACCCTGTTAAAAACAGCCGTCACTTACCCCGGATTAGTGGCTCGAATTATTCCCTTAGTGGGAATCCCGATGCTTCTAGATTGGATGGTTCACTACCTAAACTTGGGAATTTACACGGCTTTATATCCTCTAGCAACCGCCCTGCAACCGTGGACGAAGACGTTACTGCCACTGCCTCGATACTACTGCGATCGCTTCCTCCAAGCTTGGAAATATGGCTCCGGAGGCGATTACAGAAGCCTGAAGAATCTAGGGTGAAGCCCTTCGGTAAGGGTAAAAGAAACCATAGAGGCAAGCATGATGAAGCCTAAAAGAGGAAATTTTACACTTGATACTTCACGCTTGAGACTTCATCCTTTATCCTTAGGTAAACTCTGGCATCGCTTGAGCATTACCAGTAAGTTTACTTGGGCAGTTGTGGCGCTGCTGCTGCTGATTACACAAGTCGCGATGACGAGCTGGCTGTCGCTGAATGCAGTGGTGCGAGAGACAGAAGCGGCGATTCTCACCAGCATTGAGGTGCAGGCAAAAGTATTTCAGATGGATGCCGCCTTACAAGACGCCCGCCAACTGGAAAAAGACTTTTTTTTGAGCTGGCCTTCTATGGGATTTTCCAGCGCTAGCCAGGATTATGTCCAGGCGCATCGGGAGCAAATTGACAAAGCCCTGGATATCAGCAGCCAGTTGCAAGAGTTACTCAATGGTGGGAAGGTTAGCGATGCTTTGCGTCGGAGCAATCCGGAATTGGTGGCTTATGTAGAGCTTGTCGAGCGCTATGCTAGCAGCTTTAAAGAAGCTGTGGCGTTGGTGGGGACGCTGGGAATCGATGATGTGGGGGTGCTGGCGCGGTTAGAGCAAAATTCGCGGCTATTGCACGACACGCTGCAACTCTCTGCCAGTTCGGAGTTGATGATTTCATATCGGGAAATGCAGTCGGTGGAGAAAGAATATCTCTCCAACCGTCAGGAGGACAAAATCCAGGCGGTGTATGAGGCGGTGGAACGTTTGCGCCAGGGAATTCAACAAGCACCCCAACTCAATGCCACTCAGAAGGCGGCGGCGTGGGAGTATCTGAATGCTTACGAGTTAGCGATCCGAGAAATTATCAACCTCGACGCTCAAATTAGAAGCAAAATCAGCACTTTTGACGAGCAAGCGGCACGTGTTTCCACTAAAGTAATTGGGTTGGCAAATGCTGACGTACAGCGATCGCGCCTTGAAATCGCCCGAACCAGCACGCTAGCTACGGTACTGCAAGCGATGACAGTATTGACGGCGGTGTTGCTATCTGGGGTGATTGCGAATATCTTCGCCACTGCTTTAAAAAATTTGCAAGCAGAACAGGAAAAATCTGAGCGTCTGCTGCTAAATATCTTTCCAGAAGCGATCGCCAATCGATTAAAACAGGAACAGCGCACGATTGCGGAAAGCTTTGCCGATGTGACGGTATTATTTGCTGACATTGTTGGTTTTACTGAGCTTTCGGCTCGGATTTCCCCAACTGATGTGGTTGAGTTGCTCAATCAAATTTTCTCAGCCTTCGATCGGCTGGCAGATCGCCACGGTTTAGAGAAAATTAAGACGATTGGAGATGCCTATATGGTAGTGGGAGGACTGCCAATGCCTTCAGAAGATCACGCGGAAGCGATCGCGGAAATGGCACTGGATATGCTGGAGGAAATGACTTGCTTAAGTACCAAGATTGGCGAAGCGTTGTCTACCTCTCGCCCTCAACACTACACCATCCGAATTGGAATTAATACGGGTCCCGTCGTTGCAGGCGTTATTGGCACGAAAAAGTTTATCTATGATTTGTGGGGCGATACGGTGAATATTGCTAGCCGTATGGAATCCCAAGGCATTGCGGGTTGCATTCAAGTGACAGGAGCAACTTATGAACGCTTACGGCATAAGTACCAGTTTCAGGAACGGGGAACTATCCAGGTAAAAGGTAAAGGGGAGATGAAAAGCTTTCTCCTCAAAGGCAGACATCAAGACGATTCACGATAGATGAATGGTACTGATATATAAGAGCCTTGAGATAAATCTCTCACCTTAAAGCTAAAGCTTAAAACAGGTTGAAAGCCTTTGTTTCCCCAGTATTTGGGCCAATTTCAACTGATTTTAGCTCTTCTCCCTAACTTTAGTTCAGGGCTGAAGTCAGCGCGATTCCACTATAGATTTTTGTAGAAGACTTGCGATTCTCACGTTTTTCAGGACTGCGAACAAGCCAATCTCTAAATATTTCCGGCTCAACTCGAAAAAGCGAGGTTAAGGAATGTAGATCATCCCCAGTTTATTATTAAACCTCTCTTGGCTCTGAGTCAAAAGATCGCACCATGATTAAACAAGAATTTCAAACCACTCACTACTTTACCGTCTTAATGGGGCTGCTACGCGATCGCCAAGGATTTATGGAAGAAATTCGTCAAGGCGTAAGACTTCCCAGTAAAATCACCTCTCTACTCGTTTGTAGTTCCCTCTTTTTTGCCGCCTATGGCGCAATTATCGGTTCATCTCATAGCCTTTTACAAGCATTGTCCTCTGCTGTTAAACTTCCCTGCTTCTACTTAATCACGCTGATTCTTTGCTTGCCAACTTTATATTTTTTCAGCATCCTTTTTGGCTCAAGCAAAAGTATTGGACAGTACTTCGCCATGCTTCTAACTTCTGTCGCCGTGATTAGCGTTCTAGAATTTAGCTTGGCACCCGTAGCGCTAGTTTTTCTGTTGACCGCCCACAACTACCAATTTTTTGTATTGTTAAATGTGGGTATTTTTGCTCTCACCGGATTGACTGGCGTCACTTTCCTCTATCAGGGAATACAGTTTATGTCCGTACAAGATAGCGAAGCAGCACAAGAAACTCGTACCAGAGTTCTGAAATTTTGGTTAATTCTTTATGCTTTAGTTGGCTGTCAATTAGGCTGGACACTCAGACCCTTTTTTGGAACTCCTGGACAATTTGTATTGTTTCGACCGATGGAAGGGAATTTTTATCTGAGTATTTTCAAAGCAATTGGACACCTTCTAGGTTTTAATTAAAGCTGCACTCAAATAGCACTTGTCTACGTTCAGGATTGTCCATCCTACTTAGCTCGGTCTTAGCTAAAATATCAGAATTCTTGTTTGGAAGCAGTACATAAACCCACCCCTGCTCCTCCTCAATTTCAGAGAAGAGGTTAGGGGTGAGGTTACGAGTAGATATCGAAACAAAGTGAGAACTGCTATATATATCGATAGATAGTTGATAGTTGTAATTTCTGTAGTAAATTGTTACTGTTTTCAAGGAAAAAACTTCGGCTAGATAATATTAACAAGTGATTCTGGCTCACGATTAATATCAGAAAATGATGCGATCGCTTGCAGGATCGCGCTTAATTCACAGAAACTTCATTTAAAGCCCCTAAATTATAAATTTAGGGTAAAGGATTATTTCATCGGTGATAATACGGATAGCAATATCCTCAGATCAGCGGTGAAATCTACTCATTTCAGTGGCGAAGCTACAGTTCGTTGAATTTGGATATTTGAGTGTAGGGTAGGGAACACGGACATTTTGCACCTTACTCTGGGAACTGGGAAGGCAACAATCCCTCCACTTCTCGTTTCTAAGCGTCAGCCTAGAGAACGAGAGGAATCAAGGCAGAGCTTTGATTTGGTAGGTGCAAGATGTAAAGTATCTGGAATCAGGATTGATTAGGAATTCGAGAGTTCCTAGCGTTATGCATCGGCTTTATGAGATGTATGAGAGCGATCGCTTCCAGTTATGAATTTTTTAGAAGCTTTGTCTCGCCCCTGTAAGGTGTTGCAGGTTTGTTAAGCGATGAACGTTTTTGGAAGTGGTAGGTAGGAGAAACAGGTAGCAATGACAATTAAAAATCCCGCAACTACTAATTTTTTCTGTCTTCTGTCTTAAGTACCATCCAAAATCTCCTGAGCCAATTTAGGCGTTAAAGCTCAAAGACAACCTGCATTCTCATGCTAGTCCAACCCGCAAAAAAATTATAAACATCGGCTTTTTACTTACGAGATGGTCATCAAAGGAAACAAACTCATGAAAAAAACTCTAGCCGCCCTTACTGTTGGCTTTACCTTAGCGATGGGAGCCACTTCTGCTAACGCCGTTCCTCTTTACGACGGCGTATCGCAGCCAAATCAAACGCCCGCTCAACAGGGATGGGAATATAAAGAAAATGCTTTTAAGTCTCCTGTACCGACTGCATCGCCTTCTAGTGAAGGCACTATTTTGAATACGGGTAATAGCAGTAATCAGGCAGGCTACTTCAAAGTATCGCCAGTGCTGCTTGACCGCAGTACCGGATATAGCATCAGTTTCAGCGTCAAGGTGAGTTCAGAAACTCACCTCAACAACAATCGTGCAGGCTTCAGTCTGATTGTGATGAGCAATGGCGTCTCTGGTGAAACGCAACCTTATGGGCTGGAATTAGGTTTCTGGCAAAATAGCATCTGGGCGCAAAACGTTGGTTTTACTCAAGGCGAGAAAGTAACTTTCAACGTCCAGAAAACGATGAATAACTATGTATTGTATGTAAAAGACAACCAGTATCAACTGTTTATGAACGGTTCTACCTTTCCTGTTTTGCAAGGCAATCTGCGTCAATATACCGGATTTACACCGCCTCCCGGATATCTCAACCCTTACACAACTTCCAACCTGATTTTCTTAGGCGACAACACGACATCCGCCACGGCGAACGTTACCATAAAAAGCCTCTCCGCATCCTCTGCCAGCAATGTTAACCTCACCAATGCCTCTGTAAAATAATCATTTCACTTTAGGGAATCAAAAAGTCCAAATGAGCGCCAGTTTGGGCTTGTAGCTCCTCCAGAGAACCTTGCAATTTCAAGCGACCTTGCTCCAGAAAAACAATCCAATCAGCTCGATTAATTACTCTGGGGCGGTGGCTAATTAAAATGGTGGTTCTGCCTTGGCGGTGAGACAGCAACTGCTCTAAAACTTGCGCTTCGCTCACCGGATCGAGTCCCCCCGTGGATTCATCTAAAATCAGAACTGGCGGCTCGTTTACAATCGCTCTGGCAATTGCTAATCGTTGCCGCTGTCCGCCAGAAATATTTGCCCCGAATTCACCCAAAACGGTTTGATATTTGTCGGGTAGCTTGCTGATAAATTCATCTGCACCCGCAATCTGGCAAGCTCTCACAATGTGTTCAAATGCAACGTGAGGGGAACCTAAGCGGAAGTTTTCCACAATTGAGCGACTCCAAAAGTGAGGCTCTTGAGGAACGAGAATCACCTGTTGTCGCAAGCAATCAAGTGATAAATCTTGCAAATTATACATGCCAATGCGGAGATTTCCAGAATGTGGTGAATATAATCCAGCGATTAACTTCGCCAGGGTGCTTTTACCGCAGCCAGATTTACCAATGAGTGCAATAACTTTTCCTCCAGGAATGGTTAGCGAAAAATCTTCTAAAAGGTCAGTTCTGCCAGCATGGTGGAAGTTGAGATTTGTGGAAATAATATCTGCATCTCCCGGAATTTTAGCAAAGGGTCTTTTGTCATCGACTGGATTTTCTGGTGTAGAGTCAATTACTTCCGTAAGACGTTGGGTAGCGGTTTGAACGCGAGTGAGTTCATCGACAAATCCCACGACTGCCCCAATAAACGCTAGAAAATTTCCATTCATGCCGTTAAAAGCTAACAGTTGCCCAATGGTTAATTCTTTACTAATCACCAGGCTACTGCCAAACCAAAGTAAGATGACGCTACCGATACTAGAAACTAATCCAGAAAAGGTACTGTTAATAATGACAATCTGAATCGTGCGGAAGGTGATGTTGGCAAGGCGACCGAAGCGACTCTGAAATTCTTCCCAAAATTGCGGTGCAGATGTAGTCGTTTTGAGCGTCAGTGCCCCTTTAAAAGTCTCAACTAAAATGCCTTGATTTTCTGCTTCTAAGACTAATAAGCTCCGAGTTTTTTGTTGCAGTGTCGGCAGGAAAATAATTGTGGAAATTGTCATAACAACAGCAATGCACACAGCAACACTTGTTAGTTTGATGCTGTAGAACAACATCAAACTAAAAGAAACGATGGCAATAAATAGCTGGCTCGGCAAGCTGACAACGACTTGAGAAACTAACTGATTAATTTCTTGAATATCTCGCAAGCGGCTGACAATTTCGCCACTGCGACGAGCTTCATAATAGGAAAGCGGCAAACGCAAAATTGCTCTGCCAAATTCTAAAACTAAGCCTAATTGGAGCCGTTGAGAAAAATGGGCGATTAGGTTAGATTGCACCAGTCTGAGGCTACTGGATACAACATTCATCACCATAACAGCAGTCACGACACCCGTTAGTAGCTGGGTATCCCCCCGAACCAACACATCATCGGTGAGGATTTGGATGAGGAAGGGGGATGTCAGGGAAAGCAACCCCAAGACAAGGTTAATGATAAATGCCTCAGCCAGAATCCCTCGGTAAGCCCAGACGGGTTTAAAGAAACGCCCAAAACCGCCAACTTTATCATCAACTTGGGCAAAAAAGCGGGCCGAGTCTGGCTCTAGTAACAGCATGATGCCATTTGTCCAGCCTGCCGCTAGCTCGTTTTTAGTGAGGTAACGGATGCCGACAGCGGGATCGGCGATCGCATATTTTTTCCGGTGTTGCCCGTATAAAACAACCCAGTGGTAGCCTTTCCAGTGAATGACGGCTGGTAGCGGTGCTTGCTTCAATTTGTCAAGAATCTGTGGTGAAGCTTTCACTGCTCTAGCATTAAAACCGAGTGCTTCTGCACCCCGCCGGAGTCCTAGCAATGTGGTTCCTAGCTGTCCAGTGCCTACGGCTTCACGGATACGGTTGAGCGTAAAAGTCCGCCCGTGGTGTTTCGCGATCGCAGCAAGACACGCCGCTCCGCAGTCTTCTTCACTGTGTTGTAAGACATGCTCGTACTTCATGCTTAACTCATGCTATAGTGTCAGGATTTATGCGGTTCGGTAACTAACACACTATAGGCGCACTATAGACAAAATCTAATGGTCAACTTGAACGGTTGATAGAGTTAGGAGGCCCTCAAAAGCAGTCACTACAAGAAGATCGTGGCTGCTTCCCTTTGACATTCGTGACCGCCTCAGTCAATTTTCGCAACGAGCATCAATCACAAAGCAGTAGATGCATACTTGGGTTTTCATCAACCCAGCTCAACGATGGGAGCGATCGCTCCAAAGCGAAAATCTCAATCAACACGCAAGTAACCACATTTACATAACTTGTCATGAATGTTTGATAAAACCCTTGGTCAAACATTTCTGCAATTATGACGTTTGCATCTAATATGAGGCGTTTGAACAATCCCAGCCTCTTGACAAGATTCCTACCTCTTTACATTAAATCAAATACATTAAAACAAAAAATTATTAATTATTAACAAGCCGTATTACTTAGCTATAACTACTTTAGCCTACCTCTTAAGCATTGAATGAATAATCCCAACAATCTTTATAAGAACTCATACACAAAACTCAATAAAATTTGCTTGTTTTAAATGTCTTTCCTCTATCTTGAGATTGATGCTAACTCAGTATTTAAGTCGCAAAATATACGATATCGCGAGTCAAATAGAAGAAGACTCTGCAAGCCTTTAAACAAAACCTTTAGTGGCTTTTGCTAAAAAGTTTTCTCTAGTTTTGAAACTTTAAAACGCTTACACAATTTTAATAAATTTTAGGAAAAAATAACTTTTCTTAGGAGGAAGCAAGAAGGGATTTCCTGAATATTTTTCTTCAAATAAGCGTTCCGGCAATTGAATTGAGAAAATTTTACTAGCAAGAAAGAAAAAGGAATTGTATAACCCTATAATTGGAATTTTATTACCTAACACTTAAGGTATTAAAGCTTCAATCTGAAAGGATTACTTTTTGGTTTGCGGGCTAAGATTCGCGCGACTCTTTCCAAATGAGCATTCATTGGAGTTTAAGGTGAAACGAGTAGCGATCGCATTGAGTCTTTTTAGTCTAGCTAGTAGCGCTCTTGTGAGTTGCACGTCAGCTCCCCAGAACACTCAAAACAGCCAACAAAACAGTTCAGAACTTTCATCGGTTGCTGTCACAGTCCGCGATCTCGGCAACCCCTTCTTTGTACAAGTTGGTAAGGGTGCAGAGGCGGCAGCTAAGAGAATTGGCGGTGCGGACGTTAGCACAACCCTCGTCTCCAGCGGGGACGATTTAAATCAGCAATTTAATCAAATTGAAAATTTCATTGCCTCAGATGTCAGCATGATTATACTTAATGCTGCTGACAGTAAGGGGATTTTTGCAGCAGTTGAAAAAGCTAAACAAGCAGGAATTCCAATCATTGCAGTTGATACTGCCGCTGAAGGAGGTGTTGATGCCACTGTTACCTCCAATAACGTGCAAGCAGGTGAAGTAAGTTGTCAATACATTGCCGATCGATTGAAGGGTCAAGGCAATGTTGTAATTATCAACGGACCTCCTGTTGCTTCAGTTGTTGAGCGAGTCCAAGGATGTCTGAGCGTATTTTCCAAATATCCCAATATCAAGATCCTTTCAAAAGATCAGAATGCAGAAGGTAGCCGTGATGGTGGGTTGAGAGTCATGAGCGATTTGCTCACATCCTTCCCAAAAATTGATGCCGTTTTTGCAATTAATGACCCTTGTGGGATTGGTGCGGAGCTAGCTGCTACCCAAGCACAACGGAAAGAGTTCTTTATTGTTGGCGTCGATGGCGCACCCGAAGCTCTAGATGCGCTCAAGCAGGAAAATAGCTTATTTGTTGCGACTGCGGCTCAAGATCCCTTTCGCATGGCAGCCAAGGCAGTAGAGGTCGGGAATGACATTATCAAAGGGAACAAGCCTGCCAATCCAGACATTCTCATTCCAGTCACGTTGGTTACTCGTGAAAACGTGAATCAGCATAAAGGCTGGACAAGTGAATAACGAAATTTTTGTCGTTAATTGCACCAATTTATGACTTGATAATCCATCCATTTGAATCGTATTTTCACAAACATTACAGGGATTTCTGATGGCAAGTAGCACTCAACCCTCAATAAAAACTAAACCAGTACTCGAAATGCAAGGAATTACAAAAACCTTTAATGGTTTCACCGCCTTGCATGATGTAAATCTCACTATTTATCCTGGGGAAGTTCATGCCCTTATGGGTGAAAATGGTGCAGGCAAGAGTACGCTGATGAAAATCCTAGCTGGAGCCTATATAGCCGATGCAGGGGAAATCAGAATTGACGGTCAAGCTGTTAAGATGACAGACCCAGGTCAAGCCAGAGATTTGGGTATAGCCATTATTTATCAAGAGCTTAATCTCGCCCCAAATCTGACCGTTGCTGAAAACATTTTTATGGGGAGCGAGCTTAAGAAAGGAGGTACCTTCATTGACCGAGACGGAATGCGGCATCAAGCATCTGAGGTATTGAGAAACCTCGACGCGAGTTTTGATGCGGGCGACCTGGTTTCAACCCTTTCCATTGCAGAACAGCAGCAAGTTGAAATTGCTAGGGCGCTCAAACACAAGAGCCGCATTCTAGTAATGGATGAGCCGACAGCAGCGCTTTCAGACCGAGAGACAGAGAAACTTTTTGAGGTTGTTCGCCGCTTGCGGAATGAAGGGATTGCGATTATTTACATTAGCCATCGGATGGAAGAGATTTATGCGCTTGCTGACCGCGTTAGCGTGATTCGAGATGGCGGGTATATAGGCTCTCTGGAGAGGAGTGAAATTTCCGCCCCTCGCTTAGTAGAAATGATGGTGGGTCGTTCTTTACAGGATTTATACGAACATAAGCGTCAAACCCATCCTGGCTCAGTAGTCCTTGAGGTAAAGAATTTAAGTGATGGGCGCAAGGTAAAATCTGCGAGTTTTAAACTGCATGCTGGGGAAATTGTTGGTTTAGCAGGCTTGGTTGGCGCAGGCAGAACTGAAATTGCTCGTCTTATTTTTGGTGCTGACCGAAAGGCTAGCGGTGAAATAAAGCTGGAAGGTCGTTCTCTCAATATCTCGACACCCGATGATGCAATTAAAGCGGGAATTGCCTATGTCCCAGAAGATCGTAAGGATCTCGGTCTATTTCTGGAGATAAGTTCTGGTGAAAATATCACTATGAATGTTCTTGGACGAGAGGCAACCTCTGGCATCATCAACTCAAAATCCCTTTTTAAAATTGTGGCTGATGCCGTTAGCAACTTAGGGATTCGTCTTGCCAGCCCAAGCATCAGGGCAATGGATTTATCTGGGGGAAATCAGCAGAAGTTATTGCTAGCCCGTTGGTTGGCAATTAATCCCAAGGTACTTTTGCTCGATGAACCTACGCGCGGCGTTGACATCGGCGCGAAAAGCGAAATTTATCGAATTATTAGCGATCTGGCAGCAAAAGGTGTAGCCATTTTGATGATTTCCAGCGAACTGCCGGAAATCGTGGGAATGAGCGATCGCGTCTTGGTGATGCGTGCGGGAAGCCTGGTTGGTGAAGTAGGCGGCTCAACTGGGGAAGCAATTACACAAGAGAACATCATGGGTTATGCCACAGGGGCAAGAGAGGTAGCAAAATCATGAGTCAAACAGAAGTAAGAACCACCAGAAATGGAACGAGCGATCGCTCTAAAGCGAGTAATCGTCAAGCTTGGAAAAATTTCATTCAGGTTGCTGGCATCCTCCCGATTTTGGTTGCAATCTGTATAATTTTTTCAATTGTTACGCCAAGCTTTCTTTCGCCCGGAAATCTGATTAATGTCATTCGGCAAGCATCGATCAACATCGTGCTAGCGACCGGAATGACGTTCGTTATTTTGACCGGAGGAATTGACCTTTCTGTGGGGTCAATTTTGGGCGTAACCGCAGTTGTCGGGGTGCTTGTCTCGTTGATCCCCGGTCTTGGTTTGCTCGCCATACCAGCCGCCCTATTAGCAGGATTAGGTCTAGGCTTACTAAATGGGTCGTTGATTGCCTATTTAGGTTTGCCACCTTTTATCGTCACGCTTGGTTCTTATACGGCTTTGCGGGGTGTTGCTTACTTAGTTGCTAATGGCACGACCGTTCTAAATCGAAATCTAAATTTTGCTTGGATAGGCAACAATTATCTTGGTCCCATTCCCTGGCTAGTTGTGATTGCTTTGCTTGCTGTTGTAGCGAGTTGGTTTGTCTTAAGACGGACAGTATTGGGAAGGCATATTTACGCCGTAGGCGGTAACATACGGGCAGCACGACTAACAGGAATTAAGGTGAGTCGGGTGCTGTTATTTGTTTATGGTGTGAGTGGGTTGCTTTCCGGTTTAGGCGGAGTGATGAGCGCCTCGCGTCTCTACAGTGCGACGGGTATGTTAGGTCAAGGCTACGAACTTGATGCGATCGCTGCCGTCATTTTAGGAGGAACCAGCTTCACGGGTGGCATTGGCACCATCTGGGGGACTTTACTGGGTGCTTTAATTATTGCCCTCCTCAACAATGGGTTAACCCTGATGAACGTGTCATTTTTCTGGCAGTTGGTTGTTAAAGGTCTTGTGATTATTATCGCCGTGACGATTGACAAACTTCGCACCCGCACTAGCGCTGCGTAAGCGTTGAGCTTCCGATGACAGACTGGTAGGAAGCGATCGCGCGTCAGGCAGAATTAGTCTAAAAAACAGGGAGTCGCGATCGCGACTCCCTGTTTGCCGATCCTCACCGAAGATTTAACTAACGACTGCGTTGAAGATAGCTTTCTACATTGCTAATCGCTCGTGTCGCATACGAATCCCCAGGACGTAGATTAAGCGCCCTTCTAAAGTTAATCAAAGCAGTTTGGTAATCTCTTTGTTGGGTTGCAGCGTACCCAAGTCTCATGTACTGAGTATAATTCCCCTGCCGACCACTCCGTTGCGTAGCCCCTGGAGTATTACCTGCGGGATTCTGTTGGGTAGTGCCCGTTCCTATTGGATTTTGTTGCCCAGTCCCAGTTCCGGCTGGATTCTGCTGAGTTGTACCCGTTCCTGCCGGATTTTGTTGTCCAGCCCCAGTTCCGGCTGGATTCTGCTGAGTTGTACCCGCGCCAGATGGACTTTGTTGCCCAGCGCCAGTTCCGGCTGGATTTTGTTGAGTTGTACCCGCGCCTGCTGGAGTTTGTTGCCCAGTACCTGTACCTGTACCTGTACCTGTGGGATTTTGTTGAATTGTACCCGCGCCTGCTGGAGTTTGTTGCCCAGCGCCAGTTCCTGCTGGAGTTTGCTGGGTAGTGCCCGCACCTGCCGGATTCTGTTGCACAACTCCTGGACTAATTACCTCATAATTAGGTTGCCCAGTACGAGTACCGGCGGGAGTTTGTTGGTTCGTCCCCGTACCAGTACCAGCGGGAATTTGTTGGTTAGTACCCGTACCCGTACCAGCGGGAGTTTGTTGGTTAGCACCAGCGCCAGATGGATTTGTTTGTGTCCCACCTGGAGTACTCTGAGCTAATAATTGTTGGCTTCTCGTACTAGAGTTGGAATTGATGAGGGCTAATGCTGGAAAACTGAGGAAAACACTAGCGCCAGCAACGCTCATCAAGCTAACAAGCTTTTTAACCGAATGTTTCTGATTTTGCGTACTCATGGGAATATCCTGAACTTAGGCTAAAAAATACTGACTTTGGCAGCTTTCTTGCCAAAAGCGAACAAATGTTGGTTGTAAAAAAATTGACCTTCAATCAGTTACGTCAGTTAGCAGCCTAAAGACATATTTCTTGAAACTCTTTGTTAAAACCCTACCTCTATTATTTTCTTGGCTCGTCTATCTAAAGAGTTGTACTAATGTTAAATTAATCTGCCTAATTAGGTAGTAATATCCAATCCGTTTGATTACTCGCAATTTCCCAAAATCCAAAGCAAGTCTAAGTCTCTGGCTCTATCTCTCCTCCCTGAAATGTGGGTAGATAGAGGAAGCGGTTTCCTCTTGCGGGAAATCTACCAGATTTGAAATGAGGCAGCTAATAGAAATCCACCGTACCTATACTTTGATATCGCAAGCCTGAATGATTCGTGAAGGCGAGATCCCCGACTTCGAGAAAGAAGTTGGGGATCTGAACTACTAGCATCCACACTCAAATAGGATTGCCATAACAATTGAGTTAAAAAGGTTTAGAAAAAGACAAGCAGCAATTTTGGCTCAGGCGCACTGAGACAGAGTAGCGGATGAATTGTACTGCTGAATCGGAATCGCGATCGCAAACTCTGTTCCTTTCCCCGTTTCGGAAATATAGGTCAATTGACCGCCGTGTTTTTCTACCACGATTTGATAACTAATTGACAACCCTAAGCCAGTTCCTTTGCCGATAGGTTTAGTCGTAAAGAAAGGATCGAATAGTCGTTGCTGTACCTCCGAGGTCATCCCAATGCCGTTGTCTGCAATCCGAATTACAACTTGATTGTTATCTCCGACTTCCGTGCGAATCCGAATTATCGGTGATGGGTAATGGGTATTTCCTTGTCTGTGACTAATTTCCTTTTCTAGTGCCTCAATTGCATTGCAGAAGATATTCATGAATGCTTGGTTGAGTTGCCCAGCATTGCATTCTACAAAAGGAAGGTCGCCATAGTCTTTTTGAACCACAATATCAGGGCGTATACCTCTGCCTTTGAGCCGATTTTGTAGAAACAGGAGCGTGTTGTCGATGCCTTCGTGAATATTGACACACTTCACTTCTGCTTCGTCGAGCCGAGAGAAGTTCCGCAGGGAAAGAACAATCTCAGAGATCCGTTCTGCACCTACCTGCATTGAAGATAGAAGTTTCGGCAAATCTGACCTCAGAAAATCCAGGTCAATGTCTTCCATTTCTGCTTGTATCTCTGGCACTGGCTGAGGATAGTGCTGGATAAACAGGTGCAGCAAGTGCAGCAAGTCGTAGGCATACTCGCTGGCATGGGTGAGATTGCCGTAAATAAAGCTGACAGAGTTATTAATTTCGTGGGCGATACCGGCAACGATTTGTCCCAACCCAGACATTTTTTCGGTCTGAATCAGTTGAGCTTGAGTACGCTGGAGTTCATGCAGGGTTTGCTCTAACTGGGTTGTTTTCTCTTTGGATTGCGCTTCTGATTGCCGCAGTGCTTCTGCTGCCTGTTGATGAATCTGCGATTGAGCAATGAGTAACTGATGTACGTCTAAGAGTCTGCAAATTCCCGATTGCAGTTGCACGACGATCGGTTCGTAAATGAGTTCGGGCGATCGCTTTAAGGACTGCTGTACAGTCTCGACAATGGAACTGTTGCGATCGCATACTAAAATCTCACATCGGGCAATGCTGTAGAGCGCCTTCAAAGAGGGCGGCGAAGATAACTCTAAGCTGTAGAGACGGCGCATAGATTCAAAGAAGCGCCGTCGCGAAATCATCCCGACAAAATTACCTTGTTCGGTAATAATCATGCCAGGAAGCAACGGGTTCGCTTCAAAAATCTGGATTGCTTCCTCTACGGCACGTTCCGAGTCGATGCTAGCGTCGTAGAGCGTTAATTCTTTTAGCGTCGAATTTAAATGTAGGGGTGACGGTTGGGAAGTCGCATCTGTTTGGCTTTGTTCAAAATCCTCAGTCCGGGTTACTGATGCTTGCTCAATCCATGCCCAGGGCATTACTTGCTGTTGATTCCTGCTTAGCATTTCTTGTGAGTAGTCCGTCCAGTGAGAAGTGTCTTCTGGAATTTTGTGCATCAGTCCCATCGCACCTCTGGTAATGCCCTGACTCAGTATGGCTACTATCAAGCTTTTGAAAAAGCTGCGTAGTGCTACCGATCTCTACACGTTTGCGATCGCTTAATCCGGAAACAGCGATCGCGATCGCTTACGTAAATTTACGTGTTGTTCGATACACTATACGGAAACTTTAAACGCAAAGCCTCTACCACGGGTGTGAATTAGCACTCTTCTTTTGTGTAGATGCCATTTTGTAGGCTTTTAGCCACTCTCCTAATCAAGCAATCAGCGAAGGTAGCCAAATTGCTAAACTCAAAAGCGTTATAAACAGCGCTGGCAAAGTCAGGATGAGACTCAAATGACGAGAGTGAGGGTGAGAAAGAAGAAAGCGATCGCTCCTGCTGAAAATCTCGTCAAGGCGATCGCTATTGGTGCAACATAGGCAGTTGCCGCTATGCTCATCTTAGTTACGATGCCATCGTGTACCATCCGGGCTATCAATTAAAGTAATGCCCTTGGCTTGTAGCTCGTTGCGAATGCGATCGCTTTCAGCAAAATTTTTCGCGATCCTGGCTTCCTGGCGCTGCTGAATCATCGCCTCAATGTCTGCATCGCTGAAACCACCAGAAGCGGCAGTGGTTTCAACCTGTAGCTTTGCAATGTCGTCGGCATTCACTTCTAAGCCTAATACACTTGACAAATTAACTAGGTTATGCCAGTAAGCTTCTAATTGTTCGGGTGGGATCTCGGTTTTACCCTGATGAACGAGGATATTCCCCTGCTTGCCTAACTCTTTAGCAAGTTCAAACAATATCGTTAAACCGCCAGGAAAATTCAAGTCATCATCCACTTCTGTCTGAAATCTTTCCACAGCGTTGTCATGTCCCCCCCCGTTAACGGGGGGGTTAGGGGGGGTTCCCATCCAACCCAGTTGGGAACCGTACTTATATCCAAACAACAGACCTTCTTTTAGGGTAGTCCAACCGTTTGTAGCCGCTTTTATTGCTTCATCGGTAAAATCAATCGGCTTGCGATATTGGGCTGTAAGAACAAATAGCCGTACCGCCATTGGATCGACGGGTCGATCGAGTAACTCGCGAATGGTGATAAAGTTGCCCAGAGACTTAGACATCTTCTCCCCATTTACCGTCACCATCCCGTTATGCAGCCAGTAGTTCGCTAACGGCTTGCCAGTTACCGCTTCCGATTGGGCAATTTCGTTCTCGTGGTGGGGGAAAATTAAGTCAGCACCGCCAGCGTGGATGTCGATTGTATCGCCTAAGCGATCGCGCACCATTGCCGAACATTCAATGTGCCACCCCGGACGACCCGCACCCCAAGACGATTCCCAGGCGGGTTCCCCCGGTTTTGCCGCCTTCCACAGCGCAAAATCAAACGGATCTCTTTTCTTGGACGCTTCCAGGTCTTCCACCTCCACCCGGTTACTCGCGCCCGCTTGCATATCTTCTAACTTGCGTCCCGACAGCTTACCGTACTCCGGAAATTGACGCACCGCATAGTAAACATCACCCCCAGCGGGATAGGCAAAATTTTTCTGTTCCAACTCGTGAATCAGCCGCTGAATCCCATTGATCGTGTGTGTAGCACGCGGATATTCATCGGCTTCTTTGATATTCAGCCGCGCCATATCCTCAAAATAAGCTTGGATGTAGCGTTCGGCGACTTCTTCCATTGACGAACCTTCTTGCCGTGCCCGGTTGAGGATTTTGTCATCAATATCGGTAAAATTCTGCACATAGCGCACGTCGTAGCCGACAAATTGCAGATAACGGCGCGTCACATCCCAGACGATGCAAGCTCTTGCATGACCCAAGTGGCAATAGTCATACACCGTCACGCCGCAGTAGTACATCCCGGCTTTACCGGGTTCAACAGGTTCAAAGGCTTCCTTGCGACGAGTGAGGGTGTTGTAGAGTGTTAGGGCCATTCCTAGAACTTAAGAAATAAAGTGCATCTGTATCAGTATTTTAAATTCCCTGGTCAGCAAGCCATCCACTCATCCGAATTAAAATTTTACTTTGTCGCTAATTAAGTCTCAAAAAGTAGGTGCTTAAGAGAGTAACTAGGGAGCAATGCGGCTTCAACACAACATCATGCGCTTCAACATCGACTTAACGCGATAGCGTTAGCGAAGCGAGGCGTTAGCCTAGCGCTGACTTGTCAGTTCGCATCCGTTAACACTAACGCTAACAACATCGCTTTACTGATCGAAATTCGCTTCAAGATGAAAAATGCTTAGGCGATGCGAAAAGGATTGGAGAATGCCTTCTTCGGAGTTAGGTAAGCTGGAGGGAGAGAGCGATCGCTCTGTTAGCGCGTATGCGAAGCTGTTCGCTTGCTATAAAGTAAAAGGTTGGATCTCCATTTCAAGCCATCATCGGGATCTAAACCTACACTCTGCTTAGCGCTTAGCTCCTACAGTAATTTACGTATAGCTCTATCAACGTTTTTTGAGAAAATCTGAAAGTCGCACTATGCAACCAGCCACCACTCCCAGTCAATCTCCAGAGATAGATGCCCCCAAGCACGGCTTACCCGTGACGATCATTACAGGTTTCCTTGGCAGTGGCAAAACCACCCTCCTCAATCACATCTTGAGCAATCAGCAAGGCGTCAAAACCGCTGTTCTGGTTAATGAATTTGGTGAAATCGGCATTGATAATGAGCTGATTGTCACCACCGGCGAGGACATGGTGGAGTTAAGTAACGGTTGTATCTGCTGCACCATTAATAACGATCTCGTCGAAGCAGTCTATAAAGTTCTGGAACGCGAAGAAAAGGTCGATTATCTGGTAGTCGAGACAACCGGACTCGCAGATCCCCTGCCAGTGGCACTTACCTTTTTAGGTACCGAACTGCGAGACATGACTCGTCTAGATTCCATCATTACGGTCGTAGATTCGGAAAACTTCAGTCTCGATTTATTCAACAGCGAAGCCGCCGCCAGCCAGATCGCATACGGTGATATCATCCTGCTCAACAAGGCGGACTTGGTGGATGAAGCCGACTTAGACTCCTTAGAAGTCAGAATTCGGGATATGAAAGGCGGTGCCCGGATTATGCGAACCACCAAAGGACAGGTGCCGCTACCGTTACTCCTCAGCGTCGGTTTATTTGAGACTGACAAATATTTCCAAAACGAAGAGGCAGAAAAGGGTCACGACCATCACCACCACGACCACGGTCATGACCACGATCATCACGACGATCATAGTAGTTGCGATCACGATCATGGCGTTTGCACTCACGACCATCACGACCACGATCATCATTCCCACCACTTGGAAAATGACGGGTTTACCTCAATTTCTTTTGAAAGCGACAAACCTTTTGCGATCAAGAAGTTTCAAAATTTCTTAGATAATCAGTTGCCCTCGACTGTCTTCCGTGCCAAAGGGATTCTTTGGTTTGATGAAAGTCCTCGGCGTCATATCTTCCATCTGTGCGGCAAGCGCTTCTCCATCGATGATGAAGATTGGACAGGAAAACCAAAAAACCAGTTGGTACTGATTGGTCAGGATTTAGATAAAGAAACTCTGCAACAACAAATCAAAAGTTGTGTTTGTCTGCCTTCTACTTCTCGCGGTAAAGGCTTTGGGAAATAGTTTTTAGGAATTAGCTAATTGCTAAATTCCTAATCGCTTTTCTCAGTTAGGTCAAATAGATTGCGGCTCTAATTTTTGGTCGGGGCATGGCATTGTCATGTCCCGACAGATGTATCGAAGCTAATTATGCGCGTTGTCATTCAGCGAGTTAAATCCTCACAAGTTGAAGTTTCAGATCGAGTAGTTGGTAAAATTGGGCGCGGACTTAATTTACTCGTAGGCATTGCCGAAACAGATACCGAAGCCGAACTGGAGTGGATGGCTCGTAAATGTCTGGAATTGCGCTTATTTCCAGATGAGCAGAATGGTAGCGGACGTTGGGAGAAATCAGTCCTAGAAATTGAGGGTGAACTGCTGGTAGTCAGCCAATTCACCCTCTACGGAGATTGTCGCAAAGGACGCCGCCCCTCTTTTGATAAATCTGCTGCGCCTGCGCTCGCTCAAAATCTTTACGAACAGTTTATCGCTAAGTTGCGCCAGAGCGGTTTGCGCGTAGAAACAGGCGAATTTGGGGCGATGATGCAGGTAGCAATTGAAAATGATGGCCCTGTTACTTTGCTGCTAGAACGAGAAGCAACTTAACTTGAAGAAAACTGACTCCAAAGCTGTAAATTCCCCCCTTCCTTTGCAGGAAAGAGGGTTAAAATGTTAGGTCATTATTAAGGCCAGATGTTTTGCCACCAAGGTCTAGAACTGCTTTGTGCAACAGGCATTTTCTTCCGAATATCCTGAATATTCCACCCAGTCAGCTTGGCGAGAGTCTGCGCCTCTTGTTCAAATCGTCTAGTCAAAGACTGTTTATACTGTTGACCCGCTTGACACTTCACATCTCCTGTAAAGGGATGACGAAGGACATAACGACCTTGAAAACTTTGTTCATTTGATGTTTCTTGAAACACCAAATCTTCCGGGAATTTATCGCGGGTGTACCGGACATGGAGACGGGTGATAAAAACATTATTAGAGGGAACAACGGCTCTACGGAAAGGCGCTGACTCGCGGGCATCCGAAGGATAATTATCTAGCCAAAAAACACCAGCTTTCCGCAGTTCTTCTGGATTTAAAGGTTCGGCAGAACAGGGATCGCAGTTTCCCATGTTCCAGGCATATTCCAGAAAGGCAACCTTTTTGTCTTCACGAGTGTAAGAAGTTTGAAACATCGATTTGTAGAAATCGCCAAATTCATTTTTGACGAATACTGGAATTTCAGCATCCGAGGGGATTTTTACAGTTCGGTAATTGGTAACTTCAGCTTGTCCTTTAGGCGATAAAACGTAAACAATCAAATCTTGTTCGCTAGTAGAGTTAATCATCCCTAGACGAATCGGCAACATAAATTTAGGCGATTCGTAAGCCATCTGTAGAGGTCGCAGAAATTGAGAGCCGGAATTTTGAAATTCTTTAAGATTGACCTTTGCAACAAAGAATTTCATGTTTTGCCGAATATAGGGTTGCAGCAGTTGTTTTGCACCCCGTGGAATCTTATATCCGTTGCGATTTAGCCAGGTTTCTAGACCGTTTGATTCTTTTGCACTGAGAATAACAATGTCATACTCTCCCACATTGAAACGAGCTTCTACAGTGACACCCAAGCTATTGTCTTCATCCCTGCTAGCTCTTGCACCGCCTGACGTTGGTGCGGATGCTGGTGCAGGGAGCCTCTCGTACATGACCGAATTACAAGGATCTTCGTCAAAATATTCCACCAGTCGCGGCGCACTAAAAGCATCCAATCGCTCGATAATTTTAGGGTCGCCAACGTGAACCTGTTCTTTCTGAAGCACTGTCGGAACGGGGACAACCAGAGCAAAGTCTTTGACATCGCCTTGATAGTCATTCGCCATCGTTAAAATAGTGCGATCGCGATCGCGAGCAATTACTACTTGCGACGCTTTATTGTAAAGCTTTGTATCCGCTTTCGCCACATAGAAGCCACAAAATCCCCAGGCTGTCGGAGCAAAGCAAATAACAGCCAAAAACGTTATTACTAAAGTTTTCCAGATCCGAAATAATTTCATTGGTACCTCTTGTAGTAATTACTAAAAACTTACACTTGTAAATACGTCTCGGATTCAGTTTCCTCAGATTTATCAATGACTGAATTACTGAATTTCTGTGCGGAAGCCTCCGCCCATGAAAATCGGGGTGCTGACCAGAGAAAATCTAAAAGAACGGTCATCGGTGCGAGGGCGAACAAAGCCCAGAAAACAGCAGTAGATACAAAAAATTGATTTCGCAAGAAAAAAGTTAAGCAGCCGATAGAAACTGCCCATACTAAACGCCCGCTCCTAGCATTAGGTATGGAGCGAGGATCTGTAATCATAAACAGGGCAAATAACAACAAAGAACCGCTCATCAATCGATGTGAAAATACATCCAATGTCCAGCCCAGCCAAATATTGCGAATTGCTTCCAATAAAGCGTAGGAACCTAAAAAAGCAGCGGTTGTATCCCAACGACCAACTCGTTTTAAAATCGTGCCCCCGGTGCCTGCAAATAACAGCGCATACCACCATTCATCTCCCCATTGTCCGGGCGAAACCCAGGCATCTTTTGTCAAGATAAGCGCGGCAATAATACCAAAGTTAGCAGGGTTAAAAAAATGCTTGTTCCGAAAATTAAAAATGAATTTACTTAGAATTGCGAAAGAGCCAGCCAAAATCATTGTGCTGTAACTATCGGCTCTTAGGAGCAAACTCAGACCTAAAGCCGTAATAAAAGCACTCCGTAATGAAAGATTGATAGGAACATTTGTTAAAACAGAATTAATTTCATTGGGACAATTATCTTGTACCGGAAGCAAATTGAATAAGTTTTGTTTAATCGATACTGCTAGCCACTGAGTCCCCAGACAAGTTACCATGACCACTAGAATTAGATCCGGTCTTAGCGTCCAGTCTCTTGTCCAAATACCTAAGAACAGGAACAAGGATAGAAACAGAATTTGATAGTCTCGGACATCTTTTAGCAGCATTGCCGATTAATAGTAAGATTAGCCGTATCTTTCTCCTGAATCTAGACGCAATAAGATGCGAACAGGGGTTCTGTTACAGAAATTGTTACAAAGATGCCGGTTAGTTAAGACGGTTTTTACGAGCGATTCAACTCCCAGACTTCTTGGAGAAGCGAGGGATCTTGCCAATGCTTTTCATGAATTTTAGAAAGCTTTTCAAAAGTAGTCTATATAGAAATCTTATTTGAGTTATGAGCCAGCGATTTAGATCTCCGACTGCTTCATGAATCAGCAACTCTCACTTGTGAAATTGAGAAGCCTCCAAGATTAATGGCTATGCTTTACCTATAAGTCCAAAAACCCTGTAGGGATTTTCGCATTTGAGCGATAACTTGAGGACAAAAACGGGCAACTCGCTATCCAAAGGCTGCGCCCTTTCCCGTAGCGTGACAGGGTTTTCAACAGATGTGGGTAAAGCATAGAGGTTATGGGGGCGTTGTCACGACTTCAATCCCCCTGTGGATACTCCTCCCATAAGGTTGTTGTTTGCCGCAGACTCAGATAGTCACCATTGCCTAAAATCAAATGATCTAGCAGTGGAATACTTAAATATTGCGCTCCCATCAACAACTGACGGGTCAAATCTATATCTTCTTGACTGGGTTCAATGCTCCCTGACGGATGATTGTGTGCAATAATCAGCCGCGTCGCACCCTGGCGAAGGACTTCTCGGAAAATCTCGCGGGGAGGAGCCAACGTTTCAGTTGCAGTGCCAATGGTAATCACTTGAGTACCCACCAAGCGATTCTTTACATCCAACAGCACCACGGCAAATCGTTCTTGCATCTGCCACATCAACTCATGACTGAGCGCAGCAGCAGCGGCAGCAGGACTATCAATCATGGTGCTAACTCCGGGGCGAGATAGAAACGCCCGTTTTCCTAACTCAACCGCTGCTAGAATTGTGGTGGCTTTTGCTGGCCCTACACCGGGAATTTTTGTCAACTCTTGAACGCTGATATCTCGTAACATATCCAGCGGATCGCGTTGGTGTTGACTTAATTCCTGTAATATGTATTGCCCAAGACCGACAGCGGAGAGTTTTCCTGCCCCTTGACCCGTGCCTAGCAAAATCGCAATTAGCTCAGCGGTTGCAAGATTTTTTGCTCCCTGAGCCATTAATCGTTCGCGAGGACGTTCGCTAAGGGGTATATCTGCAATTCTGAGGCAATAGGTCATAAATGCACCGGGAAAGACTATATCTAGTTTTCCCGATAGTGCCGTGAGAGTTGCGATCGCGCCAAGAACAAAACAATTAAGAATCAAAAATTAAAAATAGAATTTCTCAATTTTTAATTTTGCATTTTTAATTTTTTCATTCCCTACTGGTGGATAGTGGCAGCTTTGAGCATATGATAGGCAACCAGTAGCTGAGTTAGTGCCAGCGGGTAACTTTGGAGCGTTTCCCCAGTTGTACCAACGAGAGCGCCCAGATTGGGGGTGCCGTCCAAGCTACAGAAAGGCAGTAAGTCGGGAATGTCGTTACACAACATCCGCTCTAAATCTTTGACTTGTTCGCTGGTTGCTTGACCGTCAATCTCTAGGACATCAACCGGCTTGCCCATATCCCGCTCAAGTTCCAGGCGAATTGCCGGTTTGTAATTAGGACGGCTTGGGTGCAAAATCTCGGTCAAGCTGGGATGTGGAATTGTCGGTCTGAGTACCAATTGCACATTCAGATGCGAACTGCTCTCCTCTGGCGCGTCTGTAGGCGGGTAGAAACTCACCACGATATCTGCCCATTGGCGCTGGGGACGGATAAATTCCTCTGAGTCTGGTTCGCGCTTTCTCAATTGTTCGCGAACCTGTTCTTCGGTATAGCCCCGTTTCATCGTATCTCGCTTGATCTTCCACTCAGCGCGTAGAGCTTCAGGCGGTGCGAGATAAACTTTTACATCGTGATAGTCACGGGTTTTCATGGTTGAATAACCGAGAAGCCCTTCAACAATCACAAACTTGCTCGGCTTGATATACTCAGGCGGATCGAACATCCCGGTGTCGTGGTTGTAAATCGGCTTCAGGATGGGCTGTCCGTTTTGAAGCAGGGACAGGTGTTGCTCCATGATATCCAAGTAGTTGCAGTCGGGATGCAGTGCTGAAATTCCCTTCTCTGCACGTTGAATGCGGTCGTACTTGTGATAATCGTCGGTACAGATAATGGTGACATTGTCTTCACCTAATATCTGAGCAATTCCTCGTGTTATTGTTGTTTTCCCAGCGGCACTGTCACCAACAATGCCTAGAATAATCGGACGATGGCTCATTTTCCCTCTCGCGCAAAAGCAAGTCCTGCTGGACATTCTGAATTGTTCAATTGTAGAAGGAATAGGGATCAACTCGATCGCAAGAATGCCTGCTGTTCGGGCGTTGGTTCTCTGTGCAGGTTGCGCCAAGCGTGTCCTTTTATCGGCACCCGCTGAGTAAATTATTGTAAATTAATCGCGCTGCCAGATTGCGATCGCAATCTTCAGCAGTCTCTAAAATTAGCTCTACTCGCCCTCAACCGATGAATTCTGCCGTTCCCGTGCTGGGTTAAATGCGATCGCACTCATCAGGCAAAATGCGATCGGACCCTTACTTCATGCAAAACGCGATCGCATTGTTTTTGTAAGCTGGTGTTGGGTGGATGCAACTCTCAAGAAGAAATGCACCACGATGGCGATACAACAATCTGCATAATCTACTTAAAGCTATATCTCTCGGCGGAATGCTCTAATCGCTTCTCCAGCGTCAGTTTCTGCCATCAAAATGCAGCGTCTGAGCAATTCAGGATCGAGTTCGCTGAGTCCGGGTAGCTGGCTGCGCTCAATGGATTCATAGCTGCCGTTTTGAAGATGATAAAGCTTCAGCAATCCATCTTCCCAAAACCAAACTTCTGGAACGCCCAAAGCTTTATAACGTTCTAACTTGCTGGTGCCTCCACTGGTAAAGACAACTTCAATCGACAAATCTGGAATCGATTTCACGCTCTCAATGCAGTAAGACTCGTCCGCTTGAGCCGAGACAACGCCTTCTTTTTCCTGAGTCATTGATCGAGTTGGCTGAAAGAAAATGCCCCTTTCTGCCAGAAAGGTTGTCACTAAGTAACCAATGATACTGGCAAAAATTTCATGTTCGCGTCCCGGCATAAGAATCTCGATCGTCTCGTCATAGTAAAACAGCCGCACCCCAGGAGAACCATTAAAGCCTTTCTGGATGAATTTGAACTGTTCCCAGGTTCCCTGATGGATAATGCGTTGGTCGGTTGTTTTGTTCAGTAGTGGGGGCATCAAGTTCACCTCCAGCGATCGGAGATTTTATTGTATCTTCTGGTTGGGGAGGTTATCTTACTCAGGCGCGATCGCACTCATCAGGCAAAATGCGAGCGCACTGCAAGATCGGCGATCGCACTATTTCCTCACAAGCAGGATAGATTAGCGATCATGCTCTCTCATCCTGTTAGAGGCGATCTCATCCAGCAGTTACAGCAGGAGATTGAGACGTTCCTCTCTTTAAAAAGCGTCCAGAACCAACTCACCCCACTTTAGATGACATTGAACAGACTATATAAAACTAGAGTGTTAATCCCTCTAGGAGATGGGTAGCTTCATATTAATATGATTCAATAAAGCATCATCAAATTCTTTTCGTCGAGATAACTTGTTACCATCTATCCCTGACGCAGCTTTTTGGTTTTCAAATAGATTAAATACATCAGTGGCATAATCTAACAAAAGCTTCGTTTCAATACTATCTACTTGTAATTCTGAGGCTATTTTATCCGCACTAGGCTTTCTCATATTCAACTTCATAGCAGCTACAAATGTTGCTATGTGAAATCGAATATTGCTCTTTTCATTCTTAATACTATCAGGTACACTCTTTTGCAAGAAGCTATCAACTTTTTTCATCAAGAGAATGCAATTAAGATAAAACTCAAAACGATACTTCGCGTTAAAAATTCGATTGCGTTTTTCTTCGTCTTGTATAAGATTTGCAGGTCTTCCACGAGAGTTATTTGGTTCTTGCAACAGGATAGCTGCGACTGCTTGAGCTAAATACTGTATGGTGATAATTCTATCTTTAGGCTTCCCGTCATTTTTGTAATAATTCTTCTGTCTCTCGTACCATAAATTTTGATAGCTAAGATACTTCTCAATATCTTTATGTACAGGATCGTCAATAATTTGGAGGAAGTGTTTGACTAATCTAGTTTGATTATTTGTAGCATTTAGGATTTCGCGCTTGACAGGTTCCAAATCTGTCACAATAATCCTAACTAGAATCAATCTATCATCATCAGCATCTGAGGGCTTTTTAGAAAAATGTTTAAATATTTCCTGTGAAGTTTGTAATCCATTAACGACTTTTGGATTTTCAATAACAACAAGGCTTCTTCCTCTAGCAGTAGCCTTACTAGCAACAACAGTTATTCCATTATTCAACCACCAAAAGTTTATACTTCTATCTCCTTTCGCAAGAGTCTTTTCGATAGCCATATTGACTTGGTTTTCGCCTTCATACTCACGAACATTTTCATCGAATATGTGTGTTCTTCTGAAACCTCTATCATCTGTTATAAAACTAAAATAGTCTTTCAGCTTAACAAAACAGGCAACACTATCGCCATCTGGCTCAAATAGGTATTGAGCTGTTTTTATAGTTAATGTTTGAATTGCTTGCTGTTGTGCTATGTCTAACAAATCTCTAGCACCTAAGAATTCAAAGGAAACCTGTGCATCCGAAAAAAATTGTTTGATTGTTTCTTCGAGTACATTAGTCAAGCGCTTAACGTTTGGATGGACTTGTTGACGATCGCCTTTTGTCGCATAGAGAAAAGGGAATTTCAGTACTGGAAATTTGATAGCTACTTCATGAACAATATTTCGGTATGTTTCGATAAATCCCAATAAATCGTTATTATAGACTGTGCGTAAATCCTTTACGTGCTTGTCTATGTCCAATAAGTCGCGCATGGATGCAGTGAATTTATTGATTGCATCTTCTGAAAAACCTGATTTTGTTTTTGCTTGGATTGCAACCAATTCAATAATTGCATTGTTTTTAGCCTTTTTAGCATCAAAATCTGGACCTACTAATTCATCGTCAACAAACAGATATATTCCATCTATACCGCCATCACTGCCACCACCTATTATTCCTTCCTCAATCTCTTCATATGACAAGTTATAGTTTTTGAGAACTTCGTTTGCAACGAAGTTCTCAAAAAAGTCGCTATCAGAGAGATTTTTTGCAATCTGGATTCGCTGCGACTCCAAAACTTTGTCTAAAAGAAATTTATCTCCTTGAGCCATACTTACCTCTTAAAATCCAAACTATATCTAGGTTTCAGAACCGATTTTCGTGAACCTCTCCGAATAGGCTCTCAGGTGTCTGATAAATCCTCATCCAAACTCCTCTTTTGCCCAAAGCTTGTCAAATTCTGTTGTAGATGCTTGTAAATGCGATCACTACAAGACAGCACAACAGGCGACCCCAATCGCTCGATTCCATAATGTGTTATTGTGGTTCCGAGATTCTCGCATCCCTGCGCTTCTCCAAACGAATCTGGATGATGCTCAATTTGGCTCAACGACATTAATCTGTCACCAACGACAGATAATTAGTCACTATACAATTTTTAATGGGCAGTACTGGACTCGAACCAGTGACATCCTGCTTGTAAGGCAGGCGCTCTACCAACTGAGCTAACCGCCCAAATTCAGACACTTTTTAGATAATAGCAGATTACGCTGCTGCTGCTACTATTCAAACAGAATAAATTTTAAAAAATCTCAAATTTAACGGATGCCCTCTGGTCGGACGCACGATCGTATAACTTTATGGTGCCTGCCTTGGGTGGCTGGCATGACGTTCGGGCTGACTCGCAGCGGCGAGCTGACGTTAATTGTTTCCGGAGGATTTTTATTCAGCGGGCTGATGTTTAGCCCTGACTTGGATCTAAACTCGCGTCCTTATCAGCGTTGGGGCTGGTTGCGGTGGATTTGGATACCCTACCAGAAGAGTTTACGTCACCGATCGATTTTCTCCCACGGGTTGGCAATTGGGACAATCGTGCGATCGCTTTATCTCTCCTGCTGGCTCTTTCTCGTGGGATTGTTGATATTGGGGATGCTACAGCTAGTCTGGGGTGTCGGGTGGACTTGGCAGGTGGTAGCGAATCAGGCGCAGCGATCGCTGACTCAATACCCGGCTGAATGGATGGCGCTGTTTGTGGGTTTGGAATTGGGTGCAATGAGTCACTCGTTCAGTGACTGGGGGGGTTCTGCCTACAAGCGGTTTAAAAAAAGTGGATTGAAGGCGGTGATGCCTAAGCGAGTGAAGACTCGGAAGCGAACCGGCAAAGTGAGTCAGCGTAGAGTCAAGAAACCAACCGCCAAGACGCAGAGGACGCAAAGGTAAGATCGAAAGGCAAACTGAATTTTCGTTTATGTCAAATTCCCCAGAATCTGCTCATCCCATGCCTCAAACTGCACTAGAAGCGCTGCAACAGTTGATTGAGATTGTTGCCCAGTTGCGATCGCCGAATGGGGGTTGTCCTTGGGATTTAGCGCAGACTCCCCAAACTCTGACCCCGTACGTCATCGAAGAAGCTTATGAAGTCGTAGATGCGATTCGCACTGGGGATAAAGATGCGATCGCTGAAGAACTGGGGGACTTATTGCTACAAGTGGTGCTGCAAGCGCAGATTGCCAGCGAATCCGGGCAATTTAGCTTAACCGATGTCGTTCAGGGGCTTACTCAAAAGCTGATCCGCCGTCATCCTCACGTCTTTGGAGAGGTTGAAGTCGAAACTGCGGAGGAAGTCCACGAAAATTGGCAGAAAATCAAAGCCGCAGAAAAAGGAGAAACGACTCAAGACGCGCAACAGCTAAGTCGCAAACTGACTCGTTATTCCCGCACATTGCCGCCACTGATGGCAGGGATGAAAATTTCTCAAAAGGCAGCTGCGGCTGGGTTTGAGTGGGAAAATATTGAGGGCGTGTGGGCGAAGTTTCACGAAGAGTTAGCAGAATTTGAAGAGGCACTGCAACAGGAAGACGAAGCCCATCAGCAAGCGGAACTGGGAGATTTATTATTTACGGTGATTAATCTTGCCCGTTGGTACGATCTCGATCCTTCAGAAGCTTTGCAGGGAACGAATCAGCGATTTATTCAGCGTCTGAAAAAAATGGAGGCTTTTGCCGACCGTCCCCTCTCTGATTACACATTAGATGAGTTGGAAACGCTTTGGCAACAAGCGAAAGCTCAGTTAGCAGCTTCGGGCGAATTAAACAAGGAACGCTAAATTTTTAAGCTGCGATTTGGGAATCCTGAATCAGGATGCGATACAGTTCTTCTTCCAGCCAGCACTCATCTTCTTCTGCTAGCACCAACCGTGCCTGCCGCCATATCCCAGCCATCTCTGAATCTGTGTACTTTGAAGTCAGTTTCTCCGATAGCTGTTCCAATGCTCTTGAATTCCGAGCGATCGCGATTGATGCCATTCTCCAGGAATCCCACCCATTTTTTGAAACTGCACTCATTTTCTGAAGCCCACTTCCTGACTGTTCTTTACTTAACTTAGAGGTCATTGGATTCGATTATCTTCCGTCAAAATACTGAATCTATGTAACTTCATATACTCTTCATAGGAAAACAATACTTATATAAATTTGCGATGAAATTTTCTAGCACCTGGTTTGCCGGTTTGAGTTCCTCAGCACCAAGAACAAGGCGAACCGTGCGCTTGCAGTGTTCGCCCTTTTTGAAACTACAGGTTGGATGAAGAAAATTTCCGAAATTTAGAACAGGGATGGGAAGACAAAACCAAGCGCGATCGCTTTTTGGGTCTCTCCGCTACCTTGATAGGCTTTCGCTAGCCCCATCAAACCTCTCAGGTAGTCTTTAGCGCGAGCATCGGAACAATGGCAGTATTGCCTGAGCAACGGAACTGCCTCTTGATATCGTCCTTGTTTGAGCGCGTCAAATCCGGCTTCGAGTGACATAATGCATCTCCCTGAAGAAGGAGCAGCGGTATTTGTTGACCAAATACTCGCTAGATACACGGTTTGTCACAGTAGTTTCGGAAAATTTCAGAAATTCATCTACCAAAAGATAGAACCATTGAAATGAAAAACCTGCTTTCTCGAAGAAACCGGGTTTATGGGGATGAAACTAAATAAAAAATTTCATCGCCGCCAGCGATACTCAAAGAGTATCGCTGGCGGTAGATTCATCATCTTCTGAGTAATCTCCGCTTAAATATTGAGCAAGAAATTTGTCAATAACTTTTACAATTTCTCCGCACTCAGGGCTATCGGAAGACTCTTGGAGGATATCTCTATCTAAGACATCTAGCTGCTGATTTTCTATCAACAGCTCTTCTTTGAGCAGAGATTTACCTAAATCAAGTGGAAATTGCTGAAGGGAGTCCTCAAGCGATCGCAAACTTTCTACTAACTCTAACTGCAATCGATCTACCATTTGGAGACGAGTCTCTACGTCAGACTGCGATTGCACAAGCGCGTCGAAATACTCTAATGAATCTAAGGGCAAGTCTATCGCGGGGAGGCGTTCATCTAAATCAATGTCTAAATCAATGTCTAACAGCTCGACCGGAACACTTCTAGTTGAACTAGCCCGTAACTGCTGCGACTTTTGGCACTCTTCAGCACTATTAGCCAACAATTGCTGTAATTTTTGACAGGTTTTAGGCAAATTAGCTAGCAACTGCTGGGATTTTTGGCGCTTTTTAACGCCATCAGCTCGTAACTGCTGGGATTTTTGGCACTCTTGAGCCAAATCAATCCGTAACTGTTGTCTAGATTGCAACTGTTTATCTGCGGGTGGGCTAGCAGAAACTAACAGTTTTTTTTGATGTATACTCATTTAAGTTATATTTTGTAATTTTTCTGAAAATTTTATTTTAATACTACTTATATATTTTACAAACAACAATTAAGAATTTATTAAAATGAGCTAAAATCGAGCTAATAAATTTAATTTATAAATCAATTAAAAAGTAGTAAACCTATCTCTAGCCTTAGGTTCATCCGATTTAAACTCAGGCATCCCATCTATTAGAATTTAAACAGAAGCCACATTTTGCTAAACTTTGGCTTGAACGTAGGCGTTTGATTCAGAGCCATGACTTCCCAGATTGCTTCCATGTCCTTAAGTGCGATCGCTCAAAAAACTCGTCAAGCAGCGCGAAGCTTGGCAGTGTTGTCCGCAGAGGCGAAAAACCAAGCGATTGAAGCGATCGCGCAAGCGCTAGAATCCTCAGCATCAGAGATTGTGGCGGCGAATGCGGCAGATTGCAAGGCAGCGGAGGCGGCAGGAATTCCCAAACCGCTTTACGCTCGCTTGAAGTTGGATGAAACAAAGCTAAAAGGCGCGATCGCGGGAGTGAGAGATGTGGGGCGTCTGCCCGATCCCGTGGGCGCAGTGCAGGTTCACCGGGAACTGGATGAGGGATTAATTCTCAAGCGCGTTACCTGTCCTCTAGGCGTTCTGGGAGTGATTTTTGAAGCGCGTCCCGATGCAGTGATGCAAATTTCCACTCTTGCCATCAAATCTGGCAACGGTGTTATCCTCAAATGCGGACAGGAAGCAGTGCGTTCTTGTGAAGCGCTGGTGAAAGCGATTCGCCAGGGATTAGCGAAGACTGAAGTAAATCCAGATGTAGTGCAATTGCTGACAACGAGAGAGGAAACCTTAGAACTGCTGAAATTAGATCAATTTGTAGATTTAATTATTCCTAGAGGTTCTAACTCTTTTGTCCGTTTTGTGCAAGAAAATACTCGGATTCCTGTTTTGGGTCATGCGGAAGGGATTTGTCACGTCTATGTGGACAAAGCGGCGGATCTGCAAAAAGCTATCTCGATTACCGTAGATGCCAAAACCCATTACCCAGCCGCCTGCAACGCTGTGGAGACTCTGCTAGTGCATCAAGCGATCGCATCGGAATTGTTACCGCAAGTTGCGAATACTTTGCAATCAAAAAATGTAGAATTGCGAGGAGATGAAAGCACCTGCGAAATTCTGAACATTACACAGGCGACTGAAGCCGACTGGGCGACAGAATACAGCGATTTAATTCTCTCAATCAAAATTGTGGATTCTCTCTCAGAAGCGATTGACCATATTAATACCTACGGTTCTCGGCATACTGATGCCATCGTGACAGAAGATACTGCTGCTGCAACTAATTTTCTGGCACAAGTCAATGCTGCTGGAGTCTTTCATAACTGTTCAACTCGCTTTGCCGATGGCTTCCGTTACGGATTAGGCGCAGAAGTGGGAATCAGTACTCAAATGATGCCTCCTCGCGGCCCTGTAGGCTTAGAAGGACTGGTGACATACAAATATCAAATCGCAGGCGATGGGCATATTGCTGCCACCTACAGCGGTGCAGATGCCAAACTCTTTACTCATCGAGATTTGTAGACACCGAATCTAGGTGTAGTAGAAATACTCGGCGGAGAATCTCCCTAAATTTTCTCACCCCCCGAAAGCAGCCCAGTGAAGGTCGAAGATAAATTTTTCCAACAGAAGCCCAGGAAAAATTTTATTCGCGAGTGCTGGGGTGTACTTTAAAGTAGGATTGAGGTTTTTTAAAACCTTAAAATGCTTACCGAGCGATCGCTAACCTTGCCAGTTGCCAAGGAGAATTCAGGAATTATTTAATTCAAGAAGAAGCCATTATGAACTCACAACTATCACTTTATGAGCGCCTGGGCGGTGTTTACAATATTGCAGCCGTAGTCGATGATTTCATTGACAGAATCATGGTTGACCCGAAATTGAATGCAAATCCTCTCGTAGATGAAGCACATCACCGAGTGTCAAAAGCAGGTTTCAAGTATCTGGTTACAGAAATGGTTTGCTGGGCGACAGGTGGCCCGCAACAATATACGGGTCGTTCAATGCACGATTCTCATGCTCACCTAAAAATTTCTCCTGAAGAGTGGGAAGTATTTCTGGCGGATTTTCAACAAAGTTTAGATAAGTTTGAAGTTCCTCAGACAGAGCAGAAAGAGCTATTTGATATCGTTGCCAGCACTCGGCAAGATATTGTTGAATGAAGGCGATAACGATGATTTAATCTTTTTCTGCTTCAGTGAATAAACAGCAGCATGACGATTGAGAATAAAAACTGGTTTGCCATGGCTTTACAGTTGAGGGGATCGGTCGCACCGACTATTTTCCCCCGCGTTCTTTTGTGTGGAGGGTTTGGTTTTTTCGTTTCTATTCTCGATTATTTTAAATTACCGATCGCTGGAAACCTTTTAGATAATCTGGTTACTAATGTTGTTTATAATCTGGTTTTAGGCTTATTATTGGTTTTCCGGACAAATACGGCTTACGAGCGATTTTGGGAAGGGCGCAAATCCTGGGGGCTTTTGGTGGTGAACGTCCGCAATTTAGCGCGGCAAATTCAAGTATCGGTTGCGGAACGAGAATCAACAGATAGAGAGGATAAAGCAACAGCGATGCGGTTATTAGGAGCCTTTGCGATCGCAACTAAATTACAGTTGCGACAAGAGGCTTTAAACGACGAGTTAGAAGAGATAGTAACTCCCTCGCAATTTCTTCAGCTCAAAAGCGTTAAAAACCCTCCGCTAAAAATAGCATTTTGGATTGGGGATTACCTACAGCAGCAACACGAGCGGAACTCCTTAAATAATAATCAGTTAGCTGCAATGAATGGATTGCTAGATCAAATGGTAGAAGCTTTAACTGGCTGCGAACGCATTTTAAAAACCCCCATTCCTTTAGCTTATGCGATTTACCTAAAGCGACTGTTGCTAATCTATGGCTTTGCGCTACCTTTTCAACTTGTCGATACTTCCGGCTGGTGGACAGGGCTAGTTGTCGGTATAATTAGTTTTATTTTATTTGGGATTGAAGAAATCGGTAATGAAATTGAAAATCCTTTTGGACGAGATCCGAATGATTTACCATTAGATGATATTTGCACCACAATCATTGAGAATCTTGAAGATTTAACGAAGATACCGGAGCAAAGTTTAGGAGAAATTTTTGCTCCTCAGGTTTGAAGTAGCGAGGAAATTAAGTTTTTGACACAATGGATAGCATTCAGCTAACAGGAATTCGCTGCTACGGCTACACTGGTTACTTACCAGAAGAACAGGTATTGGGGCAATGGTTTGAAGTAGACGTAACTTTGTGGCTAGATTTGGCACCAGCAGGCATCAGCGATGCCATAGAAGACACTCTGGATTACCGCGCGGTGATTTCGACAGTGAAGGATTTGGTAAAAACCGCTAAGTTTGCCCTCGTAGAAAAGTTAATCAGCGCGATCGCAGATGCCATCTTAGAATTCAAACAAGTGTCACAAGTCCAAGTGCGGTTAACGAAACCGGGCGCACCGATTCCAGACTTTGGCGGCAAAATTACGATTGACATTACGAGGGCGAATCAAAAGGGCAATGGGTAGAAGACCCGTAAACAAGGAAGGATGAGCAATTAGCGATTAGATTTGACAGCAATTTTTTGTGGGGAAACAAGCGTGACTTTTCGCATTTTGAGCTTTGACGGGGGCGGTATCCGGGGTGTCATTTCGGCAACGATGCTGACGGAGATTGAGAAAATTATCGGTCAGCCCTTAAGCCAATACTTCCACTTAATTGCAGGAACCTCTACCGGGTCAATTTTGGCGGCGTCGATTGCTAGCGATCGCACAGCCCAGGACATCGTGGATGTGTACCAGAACAAAGGGACTCGAATCTTTCCCTACCGAAACCTTTGGTCGGCGCAACGGGTAGGGTTGCTTCTTCAGTACGGCCCTTCTGCCCCTAAATACTCAAATAAAGGTTTGATTGACTCTCTTAAAGAAGAATTTAAATACAAAAAACTGTCGGATATTACTTCAACAAAACTCTTAATTACTGCCTACGACACAATTAAGCGAGAACCGATTATTTTTAAAAGCTGGCGCAAAATATTTGCTGACCTTCCCTTATGGGAAGCGTGTCTCTGTTCTGCTTCTGCCCCAACTTTTTTTCCTGCCTATAGACTGGATAAAAAAGAAGAAGGGATTGCCCAAGCCGGAGATACAAACTCGATTACGTTAGGGCAAGAAGCAGCAGAAGACAATGGTGATTACAATCAAATGCAGATTGAAATCACCGGCGGGACGGGACGCGGTCAGAATCGTAGCATCATTGGTTACAGAGGCGGGACTCGGATGGCGATTGTGGATGAGCCGTGGAGCGTAGTGCCTAATAATACTTCTGCTTACCGGATTACTAACGTATACTCGGTGATTGACGGTGGTGTTGGGGCAAATAATCCCACAGCTTGCGCGATCGCTGAAGCCCTGCGGTTAGGTTATAAACCCCACGAAATTTCAGTTTTATCCCTCGGTACGGGAAGTCTTACCCGCGCAATTCCGCTTGAAAGTGCCCAACAATGGGGTGCGATTCAGTGGGCACTCCCGATTCTTGATGTAATTTTTGATGCTTCGTCAGATATTAATAGTTACATTGCTAAACAGGTGATTGATGAGGATAGTCGTTACTTGCGCTTGCAATTTAAACTCGATAGCAAGTTGACTGGGAAACGATTGAGTGACGATATCGATGATGCGAGTCCGGCAAATGTCATGAATCTAATTGAAGCCGCCAAAGTCTACATCAACCTACCACAAGTGCAAAAATCGTTGAGGGATTTTATAAATAGTTAGCAGATTAAAAAAATTAAAAATAAGATGATTTTGAATGGTCTTACCATTGGGGCGTTGCGGCGATTAATGCTCTAGCAGATTCGCTATCTAGTGGCTTGGAAAAGAAGAATCCTTGCCCAGCTTCGCAGCGTAGCGATCGCAGTTGTTCCATCTGAGCCGCCGTTTCTACACCTTCTGCGATCACATCTAATCCCAGATGATGAGCCAGCGTAACAATCGTTTTTACAATCTCAGAATTTTCGCCTGCATCCATCCGGCTAACAAAGGAGCGGTCAATCTTCAGAGTATTGAGCGGAAAGCGGTGCAAATAGCTCAAAGAAGAATAGCCGGTTCCGAAGTCATCAATACTAAGTTGAATTCCGGAGTTGCTTAGTTGCTCTAAACTAGCCGTAGCGGCGGCAGCATTTTCCATCACCACACTTTCGGTAATTTCCAGTTTTAGACTTGGTGCTGGTAACTCGGTTTCTTGGAGAATTTGCTGAATTTGCTCGACTAAATTAGGTTTGGAAAACTGTCTGCCGGAAAGATTAACGCTGATGGTTAATGGTGCTAAGTCAGAAAATTCTTGTTGCCAAAGCCGCATTTGACGGCAGGCTTCGCGCAGAACCCACGCTCCCAAAGGGATGATTAAACCTGTTTCTTCTGCGATCGGGATAAAATCAACTGGGGAAATCAAGCCGCGAAACGGGTGAGACAAGCGTACCAGTGCCTCGAAACCAGTAATTCTGCCAGTCATGAAGCAGACAATGGGCTGATAGTGAAGCAGGAAAGAATGACTGAAGGATGCGGACTCACGACTGAGTGAAGAGTAACCAGAAGAATTGACAGTTTTTGTTTGAAGCCGGTCTTTTACCTCAGTTCTGGCTAGGGCTTGTCTGAGATCGTTTTCTAGTTGCAAGCGAGCCACCGCATGAGTGTGCATAGCGGTGGTAAAAACTTCGTAACGGGCTTTGCCTAGTGCCTTGGCTTGATATAAGGCGATGTCGGCGTCACGCAGAATGTCTCCGGGGTAGGGGCAAGTTTTGTAAGTGCCTGATGAACCTCGTTGCTCGATTGCACTTAAGGTAATGCCAATGCTGGCTGTCACAACGACTTCGTGTCTGTCTAGGTTGAAAGGATGCCGGAGGTCTTTTTGGATGCTTTTGGCGATCGCTTCTACAACGTCGATATCTTGAATTTCTTCTAAGAGGATGACGAATTCATCGCCCCCAAGCCGTGCCACAGTATTGCTGCCACACACAGAGGCTTGCAGGCAAGAAGCGACGCTACTTTGCAGTCGCTTTGCTAACGCAATCAGCAGCTGGTCTCCGATGACATGACCGAGGCTATCATTGACGACTTTGAAGCGATCGAGATCTAGAAATAAGACGGCAAACAGATATTCTGGCTGTCTTCTGGTTCGCGCGATCGCCTGGGACAGTCGCTCCATAAATAAGGCTCGATTGGGCAAACCTGTCAGCGGATCGTGAAATGCATCATAGATGAGATGTTCCTCAGCCACCTTGCGGTCGGTAATATCCGTCTGCGATCCTGCCATCCGGTAGGCTTTGTCATTGGCATCTCGAATCGCCATTCCTCGACAAAGCATCCATCGATAGGTTTGATCCTTATGTAACATCCGATATTCTTTCTCGAAGTGGTGAGTCAACCCTTCTAGATGGGCAGCGATCGCGCTTTTGACTCGCTCCAAGTCTTCTGGATGTACGCGGTTAAACCACTCCTCCGGGCTGTCGCCAATTTCATCCTCCTGGCAACCCAACATCGATTTCCAGCGCGGCGAAAAATAGAAGGTTTCCGCTTTCAGGTTCCAATCCCACAAACCTTCATTACTCCCGCGAACCGCCAGCGCATACCGCTCTTCGCTTTCCCGCAGCGCCTCTTCCGCCAGCTGGCGTTCGTTCGCCGTTGCCAAGACATTCGCAACCGCTTGCAAAAAATGAACTTCGTCTTCCGTAAACCTCCGGTAGTTAGGGGTGTGAACGCTCAAAACACCGAACGGGTTCCCCTGACTATGAATAATCACACTCATGCCAGCGATCGCGCGGTGGTTGTGCAGCAGTGGCGTTCCAGAAAAGCGCGTTTCGATCCGGAGGTCTTCCACAATCACCGGCTTCCCCGTTAGCAAGGTATATCCTGCCTGGGAACGATCGTGGGCACCGATGATTGCAGAACCTACCAGCCCTTCCTGCCAGCCAACGCCTGCCCGCAAGAATAAAGCATTGCCTCCTGGCATCAGTTCCAAAACCTGGCAAAAGGGTACTTCCAGGGTTTGGGCAACCAGCTTCACCGCTTCTTGCATCAGCGCATCTAGATTGGTGCCAGAGAGCGCCCCTTGACCCAGTTGAGCCACGACTGCTGAAGCCCGCGCATGGGATTTTAGTTCGTACTCAGCAGCTTTGCGTTCGGTAATATCTCGTTGCACCGCTAGCAGATGGGTAAACCAACCCGTACTATCTGCCAAGGGTAAGATATTCAGTTCTACCCAAAAATCGGAACCGTCTTTACGGTAGTTAATCAACTCGACTCTGACCGGCTCCCATCGTGACAAAGCTTGACGAATTTTATCGAGTTGCGATCGCTCAGTTTTCGGCCCTTGCAACAACCGGGGAGTCTTACCGATTACCTCTTCCGGTTGATAGCCGGTCATTTGGGTAAAGGTCTGATTTACATAGACAATTCTGGGGCCAAGCGGCTCTTCCAATGGCTCGGCTTCTGTAATGACAATCGCGTCATTTGCATTGATAACAATGGATTCTAGTAGGCGCAGGCGCTCCTCAGAGAGCGTAAAGAAACGCTCCTGCTGTTCTTCCCCTCGTGGGTGCGATTGGGGGGCACGGGTTAAGCGGTTCAAACCACGGCGTAGTTCTTGTTGAGCCGCAACCTGACGAGCGATGATTCGCAGTGCTTCGGATTGTTTTGGGCTAATCTGACGCGGCACGAAGCTTATATTCTTATCAAAGATACGAGGGTGATAATTCGTATCCAGCTTAACTGCTTGATTCGCAGGCCGTTTTGGTTCGATCATTCATAAATGCTTTCGACAGGTTGGACACAGTAGGATGCAAACCCGTTTTATTAACCTTTGTTTTCTTATTTTGCCTTTTTTTTAAGGATCATTTTAATTTCTTAATGCTTCTCAATCCTCTAGGGAGGGATAACCGTGTTATAGGCAAGTTGTTGGCAAGCAGATCCCCTAAAAACGGCAAAAGGCAAGGGAATCGTCCCTTACCCTTTTTGCCTTTCCAAACTGAGCCTCTTTCCAGAAAATTTATCTTTTACCTTGGAGCCGGTTCAGCTTTCCTTTTAAGACTCGGTTTCGATAGGAAAAAACAGCATACTATCGGGTTCAAATCTCCAGGATATTCCTTCTGGATCTCGACCTTGGCTCCAATCTGCGAAGTATGGCTCACTTCTGCGTTTGTAAATGGTACTGGAATGAACATCCAGCCGCCTTGCAAGTTCAGATTGAATCAGCGCTTTAGAAGCCCTCTGTTCGTCAGTGGGTTCGTTTTCAGGTTCCTCAAACTCCTCGTCATCAGCTAATTCCTGTGGTTGCTGCTCTTTGCGGGCAGGTGCCACAGCTTCTGGAGCATCATTGACATAAGATTGGCTGGAAGGTTCGCTGTCATCAAAGATGCTACCTAAAGTGTTGGCAGTGATAAAGTAATACACTTTGCCTTTGTCTTGATAGTCAAGGGCACTTGCTCCAAATTCTTGGGCTTTTGTATCCAAGTACCGCTGCGCTGCTGCTCCAGAGAGATTCGCTTTCATTGCCAAGTCGAGTGCTGTAACGCGCCCTTGGGTTTCCTGAATCAGCTGATGAAAAAAGGGATTGACTTGCTGGCTCCACTTTTGCCATTGATAGTTTTGCCAAAGCCTTAAACAGATGCCCACCAACACCAGTGCCAGCACTACAGGCCATGCTACAAACAGGAAGGCGATCGCAAACGCCAATGGCAAGAGGACAACAAGAAAACCACTGGCACTACTATTTATTGTTTTTCCAGCCATGTTGCTTCCCTTATGAATTTACTTAGTCTTGATATCGCCATAACTGCCGTTGTGGCATAACAATCTAACTAATCTTTGCAAAGAAAGGGCGATCGCGGCAAAACTAATCGGCAAACAAGCAAAAGTTAAAAAGCAAAAGTCACACAAAAGGCAAAATCAGGCAAAAAAGAGGTGCCATCATTCGCAAAACAGATGATGGCACCCCATAGTTCTCCTTCCCTAACGTCAGCCGGGAAGAAACTTTATGTTTCCTTTGCGCTCTAATCCGACACTTTCAAAGTAGAAGAAGCTGAGCGTCCAAATTCTTCTGGTGCATACTGTAGATGGGCTTCTGCACCAGGCCAAAGGAAGGTGCCTGGAGTCACGGAACGGACGAGGTAGTGCAGAGAGTAGACTCCGGCTTCCAGGCGATCGCTATAGGCAACAATGCGATCGCGGTAAATCGTCTTGAAGCCAAAGTTATCTTCTTTTGCCTGCAATGCAGCCGTAGAAGTTTGGAAGCTGGCATCGACTGCTTCAAACCCGGCTGGGAGCGGATCGGTAATGACCACACGATCCACCGGACGATCGGTAATAATCTCCAAACCGATATCAAACACCTGACCGCTTTTCACCGTCAACGGCTCATCAGAAGCATAGAGGCTGAGCTTTCGCAACACCTTTTCTTCATTAGCGGGACGGATTTCGCGTGTCACCCGTAAGCCGTTAAATCTTCCCGGTTGATTTCCCTGTAGGCGATAGCGGTAGGCAACCAAGTAGTGCAACGTGCCTTGACCAGATTTTTGCACAATCAGATCGTGGCGATCGCGTGGCAACTGGGTCATTGGCACCTTAAGATCCTGGCTGGGGTTGGCGTATCCTTTAAATTGCGCCGATGTCAATTTTTTGCCAGCGAGTTTCACCGTTGCGGCAAAGTTAGGCGGTGTTGGCTGCGTCTGACTATATTCCACCAAAGCCGTGAGTGCTTGAGCGTTGTCGTAGGTATTCTGCCAAGTGCCGTTTCGTCGCAGTGTCAGGAGACTTTGCAACAACCGATCCAGGATTTCTGGGTTAGTCTTTTGCGCGATCGCAAGGCGTAAAGCTTGAGCTTGCGCTGTTGTTGCCGAGTTGAGCCAAGATAAACCTTGGGGTAAATTTACCGTAGCAGTGCGACCCGTTTGATAAATATTCTGCTGGAATTGTTTCGATAGAGTTTGAGATTCTTCTTGCCACTCTGGAAACTGAGATAGGTAACGCGCCAGCTTAATCTGCGTAACCGGATCGAATTGACTGCGCTGTGCGTAAATATCTGCAAGGAAGTCATTGCGCTTTTCACCCAGTTCCGCCAAAGCAGAGAGTGCTTCTAGTCGCACCTGATTCTTGCAGAGTGGCTGCTTACAAAAATCGTATTGACTGGGATCTGCGAGAATTTTCTTCAAGTAAGTCGTCAAGCGAGACACCATTCTCAGTTCTACCGTCAGTCCCGCTTTCGAGGCTCTTGCCAAAGCTTGAGCTGCGTAAGGAGATACTAACGGATCGGACTTCTGTTGACCAGGCCAAGCGGCGAATCCACCATCCGGTTGCTGGAGTTTTTGCAGGTGTTCTAGAGATTGGTTCGCTTGTTGGGTTGGGTTGAATTGTGCAAAGGTTTGACCGTATTTTTGAGAAAGCGTTTGCAAGCTGGATGCGATCGCTAATTGACTCGCCGCTGGTTCCAAAAATGGCAATTGCTCATCCTGCAATACTTGACGCGCTGGTGCGGTAATTTCCGGTATCAGCGTACTGGCAAGGGAAACCTCCAAACCTCCCGCATCAGGGACAACCTTTTTATCCACATTCAGGGGAATTTTTACCTGATTCGTAGTTGTACCGCTTTCTACGACTTGTTCGGTAATCTCTAGCGCTTTCACCTCCAAAGGCACTTCAAACGCATCAGCGGTTCCATTCAACTGAGTGGTAAACTTCAGCTGAGATTTACCTGCACTTCCTGCCACGATAGGAAAGCGATACGCACGAGTGCCAGATTCTGCTTTGGTTTGCAGATTAGCGGGTTTATTTGCAAACTGAAGAGAACCATTCGCCACACCATTGATTGCCAGATTTCCGGTTTGTTGGGTATTGTTCGTGACAGATAAGCCAGCTTCCAAGCGATCGCCCGGACGTGCAAACTGCGGCAATATCGGGTTAGACAGCAGCGGTTTCGTCGTGATAAATGTCGCTTCGCCGTTGCCAAAGTGCAGATTGCCATCGGTAGCAACTGCCATCACCCGCCACGTTGTCAAGTCATCCGGCAACTTAAATGTCACCTCTGCCTTCCCTGTCGCGTCTGTGAGAACAGAACCGTTGTAGTAAGCTAAGGCTTGGAAATCCTTGCGGGTGCGGGTATTCGCTGCGCCTGCTGATTGTCCCCCGCCATAACCCCAACCTTTCGGTTTCGTCATTGAGGTTGGTTGCACCACCACATTAGGACGATTATCGCTAAATCGAGTTGAAATCGGCTGCTCTGCATAAACAGTCTGCACCAAATCCGGCGGACGATAACCGCTCAGTTGCAGCACCGCTTCATTTACCGCCATGACGGTAAACTGTCCTTGGGCTGGGTTGCCTTGTGCATCCTTGAGTTCTAGCTGTACGGTTTCTGGGACACCCGGTTCTAGTTGCGTTTGAATGGGGGTAACTTGGACTTTTAAATACTTATCATCCAAGTTAGTTTTAAAAGGAGCAAACCCAATCCGCACCAAGTTTTCTAAGCTTCCAGGTTCCACTTGACTTAGGGGAACGCCTTGGCGAACCAATACCGCCTCTACTGCGGCGTTTGGCAGCATTTCCGGCGTTACTTGGAATTGAATTTGCGGCGCACCCCCTTTCACTTTGGTAATTGTCTTGTACAGGGGTTTATCACGGACAACGGCAAAATATAACTCAGCTTCCGGATAGGGAGATTGAATTAAAGCGGTAGCCGTTTCACCCGGTTTATAGGTGTCTTTGTCGAGTTTGACTTCTAAGCGATCGCGATCGCTTTCTCCCCAACTCACCGCATTGCCACCCGTCGCCCAAATTTGCAAGTCGGTTGCTGTAACTTCATCTTTGGTGTTTGCAAAGTTTGCTCGAATCCGGTAAGAACCCGATTCCGGAGGTGTCAGCGACACAGATTGAGGATTATTTCCAGATTTCACCTCTGTCTGCGCCACGGTTTTGTATTCCACTTGGTTTTTAGCAGTATTACTGCCTTCTACCACCCGCGTGACGCTGCTATATTTCATCTGTTGCAGTTCCACTCGCACCCGTTGTCCTTCCATCACCTTGCCGGTAGGATCGGTAACGATAACTTGGACGGGAAACTCTTTACCAGCATCCGCAACGAAATTGGATTGTAACCCGATTAAGCGATCGCTTGGCAATACCGTAAATGTCTTAGAATCCGATACTGACAAATTCGACACATCGGAGACTTGCACATCCACCCGATAAGTCATCGGGTAAGGCACATCCTTCGCTATCTTGACAATTTGGCTGTTCCCCCTACCATCTAATACCTGGTTTGATTGCAACACATCACTGGAAACAGTTGGACTCTCCTCAGGCCAAAACCACTGTCGCCCAAAGGAAAATTGCTCCCACCCTTTCGGTTTAAAATCAGCTTGCGATCGCGTGACGTAATATTCCGCCTTCCCGCCTTCTACAGGCGCACCAAATAAGTAATTGCTCGTGGATTTCGCTTCAACTTGCTGGTCTTTTAGAGCAAATTCTTTATCTAGATTTAGCTCAACTTTAAAATTCGGCGGTTTAAACTCGGCAACGCGAAAATCGCCTAAAACTTCTACTCCACTTTTGCCTTTCGCTTGAATCGAATAATAGCCAAGCGGCTGATTCGTCTTTATCGGCAACTCTAGAGAAAAACTGCCAAATTCATTGGTTGTCTGAGTACCTAAATCCGTCTTTTGACCATCCGGATTTAACAGAGTAACTTTATAAATAGCATTTTTGTCCTGCTGGATATTTCCATTTTGTAAGTAGTAGGCAAAACCCGTAAACGATACTTTTTCCCCTGGCTGGTAAAGCTGTCTATCCGAGAAGATTACCCCCCGTGAGACTGGCTTCCCATCATCCCATCCAGCATCAACGCCATAGCCATAAGCACCGCTATATTCTTCCGTGCGGACAAATGCCCAATCTTGATTTTCACGGGCAATTACGAGCAATTTAGGCCCTTGTTCAAATCCAGTTCTGGATTTTGTGCATTGCTGCATATCCTCACGACGCAACAGTAATGTCCCCGCTTCATCCGTTTTCCCTGATGCACAAGGTACGGGTTGAGGACGAGATTTTGCCTCTAATTTCGACTCATAAATCTCTATAGGTGCAGATACTACGGGAGAACCATCTGAGAGATGATGCACGCGAATCAATCCCGAATCAGGGAACCACTGTGCAAACACTCCCAAATTAGTCAATTCCACCATTCCATAAGTCGTCGGTTCGCGCCATTGTTGCTTACCATTTTCTTCATAACGATTAGTTCGCGCCTGAACTCCATAAGCTAACATTCCCGTAGCAGTACCCAGTTTTTCCTGGATGGGAACAGGTACATCAATTAACTGATTTTTCTTGCTCGATACCTTGACACTTTGCCAAGAATTGGGATTCGGTAATAAATCATTCCCATCGCCTTTGGGATAAGCGGAATCTACATAAACTAAATCTGTCGGCTGCAATACCCGATAAGCCGCTTTATACCTTGATTCGGGCAAGTTTACAGTAGAAACATTTAACTGTAAATCTTTACCAGATGGGAAAATATTTAGATTCGATGGTACCCAGATATCTCCAGCTACGTCGCCTGTCTCATATTTGAGCGTAACTGGCTTTTCCAATGTTTGCCCAAACTTATCCTTGAGTTTTTTACCGATAGTAATTGTATAAGTAGTGGCAGGTTCTAATGCCCAAGGGTTGAGATTAACAAGACTTTCTCCATCAGGAACTTGAACCAGTTTAATAGCTTCTTTCGGCGTAGGAGTTACAGTAATATTCTCAATCGCTGAATCTGCGTCAAGCCCGTTATTAAATTGCAGTTGAGGGCTTCCTTTGACAAACCGACCATAAGTCCCTCCGGCATCGGGTACTCCGTAATATTTAATTATCAGTAATTTCAAAGGTGAATAAGTAGCTAGCTGACTAGCATAAGACATCTCACTGGGGAGATTCCCCCGATTAGGACGCAAACCCGGAGAAAATTCTAAGCGGTAACGAGTCGCTTTTTCTAAAGTCTGCTGCGGTACTAAATTATATGTCCAGTTGCGGGTTGAAGGGTCAAGTTTCTCCTGTGGCTGTTCATTCTCTGAGGGTGTCTCTTTTTTTTCTAAATCAACTTTCAGCCGTATATCCTTCTGTTTTCCTTCCGGAATTAGCTTCAAATGCTCTTGGACTGAAGCGATATCCAGTTCTACATTTGAGTTAAATTTTAGAGTTGGCTTTAAATCAATAGCTTGATTATCAGGATTTTCAGGATTAGTACTCGGTAAATTAGTTAGTTTAATCGGTTCGCTATTAAAAGTCCACGCCAAATCCTTCTCTAAACGATGATTTTTTAGATCCGCCAAACCAGCTTTCAGAGTGACTCTGACTCGCGTCGCTTTCGGCAATGCTTTGTTGGCTTGAAATCCCACCATTCGCGGCGTCAAAAATCGAAATTGTCCCGGTAGCGGCGGCAAAATCTCAAATTGTTTTAGCTTTTGCTGTTGATCGGGGCTATCAAGACTCTCAACAGGAATCAAAGCATCTTTAAATCGGATGCGAATCTGCGCTAAAGGTTCAACCTCCCCAGTCGGACTAATTTCTTCAATCCAGTCTGGGAGTTGCGGCGTCGCTAGAGAAGGAACTGCTGGAAGTGGTTCATTTCCAGAGAGATTAATCACGCCACATCCGGCTATTCCCAGTACGAATGCTACGACAACCAGAAACCGCATCCAAATTCTCACGATTGTGCCTATCTGTTGAAAGGATTTATCTGTACTATCCTGTCCATGAAGGGAAGACAGCGAATCTGTATCAGGAATTGAAACTGGCATGACTTTTTCCCTCATTGCAGGTAATTCATCGGAGGGTAAACCACAAGAGTTACCCCTACATGACTCACTAACAAGAGGTCTACATCTCAACGACTCGGTCTTCCGGGTAGCTGAATCATTCCGCTCAAAATCTTTACTTTATGTTGAGCTAACGCTACTCACGCTCGGCTAAGCTCTAGGCAACAAGTCTAGGGAAAGCAGTCCGACCCATTGCCTTATCCACCATCCTCAACAGAACTACCTAATTCTGACGATACCCCTATGGATAATGAACTGCAAAACCTAGTTCCAACTTGCTGAGAGCGATTCTTACTTTCGTTTGGCAATAGCGCATGGACTGGCTTTTTAGGGTAAACATGGGTATCAGTTACGAGAAAGGGGAATAGACCCTGATAATATTTAAGTTTGGTAGAGGACAATGCTCACTACTATATTCCTTTTACTGGATACAGGAAGCTATGCAAATAAATATCAGCGATCAAACGAAATGTAAACTTGCTAGACAAAAATACGCACTGCCAGATCAGCTATTTGAAGATGAAGTTGCAGTCAATCGTCAGAAGTTGAGTGATGAAAAACTAATTAAAAATTTTGATACTATCTGGGAAAAAACATTGAGATTGGCTGTAGACAGAGCTGAAAAATGGGAATCAGAAAAAGCATATGAAAGAATCCCAGAATACTCTCGCAAATATTTTAAGTCTGACCAGGAACACAGAGTATTTCGACTAAAAGAGCTTGATGTAGAATTAATTGTACAATTGCTGCCCTTATCGGATAAAGAATATGACTTAACAGATATTTGGCTACTCAGAAGTGTAAATCTAGATCCTAGAAGAATCCTTATTTCTTTCGATACACTTGAAGATCGCCAGAGGTTTGAAAAAATAGCGCATTATCTGCGCCAGAACGATTCAGAACTTGGTAAGCAATTGCTACTTGACTTTATGGAAAAATTTAACAAAAGCTCTTTCAGCTAGCATTCATCTCAATTCAAAACTTATACTGGCTTTGGTACTGATGCGCTGAAAAATGCGATCGCATCCCTCCTTGGTTCCCGTTTACTGCACAGTTGAGGATTTAGAGTTCTTGGGAGTTTTCAGCAATCCAAGCGGATAGGCTCTCTTGATCTTCCACACCATCCACAAGATTAATCATTATGACTACTGCTTCTGGTTCTGGTGCTACTAACTTATAGCCATTCAATCGTAAAAAAACGTCGATGACAGCAAGGGCAATGCGCTTGTTGCCATCAACGAAACTATGATTTTTTGCCAAAGCGTAGCCATAAGCTGCCGCCAGCTCAAACAGAGTTGCATTTTCACTGTAAGAGAATAAGTGCCGAGGTCTGGCTAGACTAGCTGAAAGTAACCCTGCATCTCTCAATCCAGACCTCCCCCCATGTTCTGCAATTAGCTCTTCATGTATGGCGCTTACTGCTGTCTCAGGCACCCATCTGGGTTCCTTCATTTAGCTAATTCACGAAAGGCATTGCGGTAGTTTTTACGGGTCTCTGCAAAAGCCTGCATTGCGGCTTCAAAATCAGGATCGTAAGCAGTTATTTGAACTCCATCTGGAGTTTCTGTCAGGAAAATGCTGTCTCCCTCACTGACATTTAGCTTTTGCAATACTTCTTTAGGGAAGGTTGCTCCTAAAGAATTGCCAATCCGTCGAATTTTTAGAGTATGCATACTATCACCTCTTAATTGGATAGTAACTACATATGTTATAACATAAACTTATAGAATGGAATCCCCTTGTTTAGTCATTAAGGGTTTGACAAATTTTCCTGATTCAAAGATGCGATCGCGTCTATCCAAAATCGCTCTAATCTTCTAAAGCGCGATCGCATCTATCCACAAAATAGTTAAACAGGCGAGACGGACGCACTTTGAAGGTTGGTAGCGTTCTTATCTTTTTTCAATTGTGCTTCGATTGCATCGCAGGCAACTTTAACCCCGTTTTCTGCTCGTACCTTATTGCCAACTTCTGCGGCTTTAGCCTGGTAGCGAGGTTCGCGTAATAGGCGATCGAGTTCCTTAGCCGCACGAGAAGCAGTGTAGCAATCGCGATCGATAGTTCGTCCGACTCCTAAACGAGTAATCCGTGCAGCATTGTCTGGTTGGTCGTTGCTAAAGGGTACCACCAACATCGGGCGACCGGAACGCAACACCTGTGCGGTTGTGCCTACGCCTCCTTGATGCACAATAGCAGCAGCTCGGTGAAACAGTTCCGAGTAGGGAGCATAGTCAAAAACACCAATATCCTTGGATTGCAACTCTTTTGGCAGGGAGGGGTTATTGTTGCCAACCAGCAATACAGCCCGATAGCCCAACTTTAAGGCAGCTTTGGCACTTTCGAGGTAAAACTTGTCAGCAACCCACACGGCGGAACTTCCCAAAGTAAACACAATTGGCGGATCTCCCGCATCCAAAAATGATGCCAGTTCCGGAGATAGACCAGTATTGCCATTGCGATCGTAAAAAGTAAATCCGGTAACGCAAGTTTGTTTTGGCCAGTCGGGTTGAGGAGTTGCGAGAGCTTCTGAAAATAAAGCCAGCACTAAGTCGGGGGAGTTCATCCCTTCAAACATAGAATCAGCAAGGGGAGATAAACCAAGCTGTGTCCGTAACTGTCGCAGGGGTTCATCCCACGAGCTGAAACGATTTTTAGCGAGGCGGATGAGCGCTCCATTAAACCCAGGGCCAAGTATGCGTAGATTCAGCCAACTGGGGAAAGTCGCCACTACTGGGGGATCGTAGGCGGAGAGGAACGACATCGGAGACAGTACGCTGGAAACCCAACGAATTCCCGTTTTCTCAACAACGGGCGTTGCTGCGAAGCTGAGGGGGTGTGTCACCAACAGCTCTGCATCGCGCACTGCCGACATCAGATCCTCATAAGTTTCTTGGACATAGGGTAAGATTGCTTGGCGAAAGACGTATTCTGTACCGTTTTGCTTGTCCATGATCAGACGCACAAGTTCTCGTTGCTGTTCAACGTCTGTGGGAAAATCGGGACGGACTGGGTGGAACTCAAGACCAGCCGCTTCGATTTTGTTACGGTAGAACTCAGCGGTGGCAATTACTGCTTGATACCCGCGTGCCTTTAATTCTAAGGCGATCGCTATATAAGGATGCAGGTCGCCTAGCGAACCATAAGTGTGTAGAACAATCTTCATAATGGCTACCGTATCTTTTTATAGATGAGTTACTTGTATTACTACAAAACTACGGCGGTTTAAGGGTACTTGCTTCATCCGATTGGCTGACCCTAGTGGGTGATTAGGAAGAATTACCCATCATTGTCTTGAGGTGGAAGCGTACCATCTGCCAGTTTCAAGCGCTTAGAGGGAAGATGCGATCGCGCATCCCCTAAAAACACCCTCATCCGGTAAAGGCGATCGCCACAATGAAGATAAGGGGGTAAGTCTTCGTTGGCGAAAGGGTTAAGCGATGAGACAACCCAAACAGTGGCAAATTCAAATGCAGGAACTCTTTTGGCGTTGGGGGAGAAACCAGAAATTTCGCGGATTCTTAGCTTTGGTGTTGCTGGGTTTAATCGTGCGATCGCTTCCTTATCTGGCACCCGTTCGCGCCAAAGATATTGCCCAGGATACCCAAGCGATTGAATTTAGCGATCGCAATGGACTTCCTTTAGGAAGGTTGCTGACCCGCGACCAAGAGCATACCGCTGTAGTGCCCCTGAATCAAGTTTCGCCCCACTTTATCAACGCGATTCTAGCTGCTGAAGATGGCTCATATTATCATCACGGGGCGCTGGATCTGAAGGCTGTAGCGCGATCGCTTAAAGATTCACTTCAGGCGAAAAGGATTACCTCCGGTGCATCCACGATTACGATGCAACTAGCGCGGATGTTAGATCCCGTTCCCCGCACCTTACCGGGCAAGTTGCGCGAAATTTGGCTATCTTGGCGCATCGCCGCCGGGATGAATAAAGATGCAATCCTCTCTGCTTACATCAATCGCCTGCCAATGGGGGGGAATATCTATGGGTTAGAAGCTGCATCCCGTAACTATTTCGATATTCCAGCAAGCGAACTTAATCTTGCCCAAGCAAGTCTTCTCGCTGCTGTTCCTAATAATCCCACTTACTTCAATCCCTACGACCATTGGAAACGCCTTAAAAAGCGGCAGATTTATGTTCTGAATCGCATGGTTGAAGACGGTTATATTACTCGCGCACAAGCAGATCGAGCTTACAAAGAAGAGATTTCCCTAGCACCGAGACAACAGGGAATTATTGCCGCCCCTCATTTTTTATTTTGGGTATCTAATCAACTATCTAATTCTTCAATTCAAAATCAAAAATCTTCGAGCAAAGCCCCAGAAAGCGCTATCCCCAATCGGATGTCCCAGATCCGCACCAGCATCGATCGCCCTTTGCAGCAATTTGTGGAGGCGCAAGTGCAGCAAGTGATTCGTACCCTCACCCCCAATAATGTTAATCATGCTGCTGCCTTAGTCATTGACAACCACACGGGGGAAGTTTTGGCTTATGTGGGTTCTCCCGATTACTTTAATGAAGCACAACTCGGTCGCAACGACGGGGTACAGGCATTACGTCAACCCGGTTCTACTTTGAAGCCTTTTTTATATGAATATGCCCTAAAAAACCGCACGATTCGCCCGAATACTATCTTGGCGGATGTGCCAACTCATTACGCGATTCCCGGCGCGAAACTCTACAGTCCTACAGATTATGATGAAACTTTTTTAGGACCAGTACGAGTTCGCGTAGCTTTGGCAAATTCCCTAAATGTTCCGGCGGTGCGGGTATTAGAAAAAGTCGGCGTGCAAAATTTTCTAAATCATCTGCATCAATTAGGATTTGAGCATTTAAATCGGTCGCCCGAACATTACGGATTGGGACTAATTTTGGGTAGCGGTGAAGTCAGTTTATGGGAGTTAACGAGGGCGTATGTTACTTTAGCAAGACGTGGAGAAGCCACCCCGCTAGTCACAACATTCTCCAACCTGCCATCTAGCAACCGAAGACCTTCCAGGCTGCCATCTGCTAACCCTTCAACCTGGGGATTAATTGCGGATATGTTAAGCGATCGCCATGCTCGTGCAAGTGCCTTTGGGGTAGACTCAGTGCTAGCTTTACCATTCCCCGCAGCAGTTAAAACAGGCACTTCCTCCGATTTTCGAGATACTTGGACGGTCGGGTTTACCACCGACTACACCGTAGCCGTGTGGGTGGGCAATTTTAACGGCGATCCCATGCGACAAGTTTCGGGGGTGACAGGTGCAGCACCCCTCTGGAATCGCATCATGTTACACCTCCATCAGAATCGAGAACCTGCCATCTTTCCCCCTCCAGAAAATCTGGTGCAACGCCCAATCTGTGCAATTTCTGGCTTACGCCCTACCCCAGACTGCCCCTCAGTAGTGCAAGAATATTTTTACGCAGAAGATATTAGCGATTATGAGCGTCAGTCAGGTACTGCGAAGTTGCCTCCAGAGTACGATGAATGGTTAGCAAGGCAGCATCAACCGAGTTTTGTCTCTAGTGGCGTCAAGATTTTGTCTCCTCACAATGGCGATGTTTTCTTATTGCACCCAGGTGAAAAAACGAATCCCAAAGGCACAGAGAATATACAGACAGAAATGCAACAACTAGAGTTTAAAGTAGCTGGAACGCCCAGCCAGTCCGTAGAGTGGTGGTTAAATGGCGAAAAACTGGCAACGCAACCATCGAATTCGCTATTTTGGTCGCTGCGTCCCGGTCAGTGGACTTTGGAAGCAAGAAGTGGGGAAAAGACTGATACGGTAAGTTTCCAAGTGCAGTTAGGTAAATATCGGCAGACACGCCGGGGTTTCTCGCTCAAGTCAAATTAAACCGTAGTATTAACTGGGTGGTTCGGATGCCTTTCCCTCAAACACATCGTTAATGATTGCCAGTCCTTGTATTACACGCAATAGCCGATCCTCTGACAAATTGACATACATTTAGGCAATTTTGGCATGAGTTGTCTGGCAGAGTTGCTGAAGATATTCAAATCTAGCCTGAGTCAGTTTCAGGTAGGGCTTACGCACGTCAACACGCTGTAGGGGCTTTTTGATTGCCATGCCCCTACGATAGAATCAGGCATTCACTAATTAACTGCGTAAGTCTTGTTAGGGAAAAGCTCTAGCGCTAAATCACCCGCAGGGTATTAGTCATAGCAAGTTGGATTGATTAGTCGCAATCTCAATCGACTTTGAAAAATACAAAATTTTGGGTGCAATCTCGCCAAATTATGCAATGCCCGCATTGACACCCTTGTTGTAACAGGTAGAAGATAGGGCCGATCGCTTCCCCCAGATTAACTATGCGCTTAAGTTTTTCTTTATTACAGTTTGTAACTGTGATAGCATCTATTCTGTCTTTTCCCTAAACAATTAGTGGAATCAAAATCCAGCGCTTTTACACTTAGGAGGATCGAAATGGCACTTAGCGACCAGCTCTTGAACCCAAGCAAAAAGGCTGAAGTTGTAGATGACTTCTGCAAATTGCTCGATGAGGAGGTCGCTTCCAAGTCAGGTATATCTGGTCTTGCCATAAAGGCAGGCTACAACGCCGTCAAGGGTATAAAGCCAGGGTACATTGGCTACGCTGTCGAGCAGTTCCTGCCAGGATGGTGTACAGCACTCGATCCCATTTGGAGCGAGAGTGTCCAGAAAGGAGATCCAGTCGCGCACTTCATTGCCAGCCGCTCTCCCGCAGCAGATGCTATCCTGAGCGTTACTGATGCCAGGATGGAGAGCGTCAGAAGCAGTCTCGTATTGGGTACCTATAAAAAATTGCGCGGCTCGGCTAAGAAAAACGTGGAGGAAGGGATACCGGGATTGGCTAAGCTTCTCGAAAAACACACCTTGGTCTGAACGAGAAGGGAACGGTCACACTCTGGTGCGGGTCGCTGTCCAAACAAGAGTGTAGAGTACGGTAGAGCTGTTCAACCCGATGCCTCTACTTACAAAAAAAGCCGTTCTCTTGGTATCAGCCTAATTCAATCAGCATTTCTATCGTACTGACGCGAAAGCCGCAGGAAGAAAATAATCGCCGCGCCGCCTCGTTAGCAACAGTCGTATCGAGGCGAATTTGTTTGACTCCAATCGAGTTAAAGCGTTCAATCGCCTGCATCACCATCGCCTTCGCAATTCCAGCTTGGCGATATTCCTCTTCAACCCAGAGGTCGTGAATAAAAGCATATTCTTGTAAACGGTAAATCGGGATTTCCCGTTCTACCGTCGCCACCAGAAACGCCACCACTTGCTTATTTTCAGCCTCAGCGACTATGAAGATATTGCGATCGCGTTGCGGTGGCGCATCCAGCGATGCACTAGACGCTATCCGACTCAACCACTTCTCATAACGCAACTCTGGATTCGGCAAAAATCCATACTTTGCCGAATCCCAAGCTTCATGCAAGGCACAAATCTTGGCAACCATCGGGAGGACAGATGGCACGTCAGCAGGTGTAGCAGGACGAATAAGCATATTTCAGTCTTTTGATGCTGAAACTGTATACTTGCTTATCCGTAGCATAGAAATGAAACATCTGGCAAAGGTGCGCGCACTTCGTGCCGCTTCGCTAACAGACTAAAGTCTGGCGCTATACAAACAAAGACTGCCTACGCAGTCTTTATAATGTTTGTTTCAGTCCGTATGTTTGTATAGGCACGAATTACATTCATTGGGTATTTTAGTAACTTATGACTCCTGAAAAATTTTCCAATCCTTTTTTAAATCTCAATTATGAGTCTGCCTTAGAAGCTTTAGGCGATGATTATTTTGATCGAGTAGCAGCGGCAGACTTTCCTAAATATATTCTGCGCTTTCGCAACGATGAATTATTACCAATATTGGGACTGAACCCAGAGGCAGTGACAGACGATGATTTTATCGAAGCGTTTGGGATGTTTCAAGGAGTCAAACCGTTCTTAGCTTTGCGTTATCACGGCTATCAGTTTGGAGAATATAACTCTCGCTTAGGCGATGGCAGAGGATTTCTTTACGGACAAGTACTTGGTACGGATGGAGAACTTTATGATTTTGGAACGAAAGGGTCTGGTACGACTCCGTATTCTAGAGGCGGCGATGGTAGACTCACGCTTAAAGGTGGTGTTAGAGAAGTTTTAGCTGCTGAAGCGCTTCACTATTTAGGAGTGCGTACTTCCCGCTGCTTATCGATGATTGAAACGGGAGAAGGACTCTGGCGAGGCGATGAACCTTCTCCAACAAGATCCTCGGTAATGATTCGTTTCAGCCGTTCCCACATTCGTTTTGGAACATTTGAGCGATTGCACTTTTTTGGACGCAAGGATTTAACTGAAAAGCTTTTAGACCATGTAATTGAACAATATTATCCTCACCTCAAAGATAAGGAAGACCGCTACGTTCTATTTTATGCAGAATTAGTCAAGCGGGTTGCGGAACTTGCTGCCCAATGGATGTCAGTGGGATTTTGTCATGCGGTTTTAAACACCGATAATATGTCTATTACTGGGGAAAGTTTCGACTATGGTCCCTACGCTTTTATTAACACCTACGACCCCAAATTTACTGCTGCCTACTTTGACTATTACGGACGGTACAGTTACAGCAATCAACCAGGGATCTGCCAGCTCAATTTAGAAATGCTCCAACAACCTTTATCTGCGGTTATTCCTATGTCAGAGATGGAAGTTGCTCTATCCCAATTTGCCGAGCATTATAACCGAACTTACACCGCGCGGATGATCGGTAAATTGGGATTCGAGAATCTGCCCGATTTAGCCGCAGAAGAATTAGTGATGCAAACTCTGAAACTCCTGGTAGAAACACAAGTAAGCTATCACAGTTTCTTTTGGGAAGTAACAAATCAGTTTGACCGCAATTGGCGTGATGATGCGACAAACATTCTGAAAGCAGATGGATTTTTGAATGCGCCTGAGGCTACAGCATTATTGGAAGACTGGAGAAATTTATACCTGCAAACTTTACTCAGTTTCCCAGATAGCGAACTGGATAATATAGCAGCACGGCTGCGTCGTCATAATCCTAAAACTGCGTTAGTTAGACCAGAAATAGAAGCGGTTTGGGAGAAAATTGACCAAGAAGATAACTGGACACCGTTTTATGAATTGATTGAGCGACTGAGATTTCACAAGAATGCGATCGCTTAATCTTCATTACTTGTTTTTCCTCTGTTTGTAAATGGCGTTAATCTATTGACATAAAAGAGATATAGCCATTTCTAACTCCTTCAAAAAAACAAAAGGAGAGATAGTGTAAATATCTCTCCTTTTGTTTTTTCATCAGCACATTCTATTGCACAACAACTGATTTAACCTCTTCATTTGGGGCGATAAATCTTCCACCTACTTCTATCGTATGGGGACTCTTGAAGGTTAATTGAGCATCAGGCTTCTGGCAAGCTATCATTGTCTTGACGTGTTCCGCTTCATCATCTCGAATGTTTACAAACACATCGTAGAGGTTGTTAATGACGGGACGGCGTTCTTCTGGAACTCCTCCAGTTTGAAACTCATCGAACATATACAAGTCGCCGTCTCGATAGTAATTGATAGCAATTTGTGGGGCAGATGTAGCTTTTAATTCTGATTCATTTTCTTGCAAAAATGTATCGTAAGTATGATAAGCGTGTCCTTCAACTAATTCCATGAAATTGTAGGCAGAACGAGGCGAGAGAATGTAAAGAACAACGATCACCCAGTAATAAAGTAAAGCAGTATGTTGTGCTAAAAATCTATCGAACCACTGCTGATTCCCCCCTAAAGATTCCATAATCAGGAGGTGATGGAGTTCGTTCCAAGATTCCGCAAAGTGAACTTTTAACCAATCTGCTCTGCGCCACATTCCAACTGTTTCGTAAAGGTGCAAAACTGATAAATAGGCAAAGTAAGGAACACGAGCAACTGTTTCTAGGACGTAAAAACGGGGATAAGGGCGATCGCGGTAAATTGTGTTGATAACAAAGACTAATACACCGACAAGTAATCGAATCATTTGAAAAACCTCAAATATTTTGATTTATTGAAGAAGTTGAGCGGGAAGGAAGGCTGTTCGTTCCTTCTATTTGCATCCTACTCAACTCCTAAAAATAGAAAATCCGTAAATCTGACAGTGGCTGGAAGGACACTATAGTTACCAAAAGTAAAAGATTGACCCGTTGCAACTTGTCCAGAGCTTTATTAAGAAAGATTAAAATATTTGGCGGGAGCTAACTTCAGCGTCCCTCTGTTCAGAAGATTGGTCAGAATAAGCAAAGAAAAGAGCGATATCTAGAGGCATCAATGCTTAACAGCAGCCAGTGCATAGAGACAAAATGCCCAATCCAGTTCACCGTGGACTTAATCGGCAGTAAATGGTCTATTCTGATTCTCAGAGAGTTGTTTACAAGCGATCGCCGTACCCACGAGTTCCTAGAAGCATTGCCTGGAATTAGCACCAAAACGCTGATGATACGGCTCAGAGAACTAGAAGAGTATGGTTTAGTGGAACGCCGAGTCTACGCAGAAATTCCTCCCCGCGTAGAGTATTCGCTCACCCAGAAGGGGCGAGAAATTCAACCCGTGATGACAGCGCTAAAGCAGGTGGGAGAACGATGGCTCAACCGAGATGCTTGTGTTTGTCCTCTTGATGGGATAGCTTTCTAGGAAAGGTCGCCTGCGTGACGCCGATTCCTAATAACAGCAATCTATGGTCAAAAGATGGGCAAAAGATATCGTTCGCCCTCATTAACGCGCTTTGTGAGCCGGGATGGGCAGTTGAACATCGTGCGGCGAGGGGTATCGGGATTTCATCGGGGCGATTTATATCATTTGCTGCTTACCCTTTCCTGGGGATGGTTCTTAGCGCTGTTCAGTCTGTTGTATTTAGTCTCCAACACGGTATTTGCCCTCATCTATCTAGCTGGAGGAGATTGCATCCAGAACGCTCAACCGGGTTCCTTCCTTGACGCCTTCTTTTTCAGCGTCCAGACGATGGCGACTATCGGCTACGGTGCGATGTATCCGCGTACGCCTTACGCGAATGCGGTGGTGACAGTCGAAGCGCTGGCGGGTCTTTTCGGAGTGGCAATGGCGACTGGACTGGCGTTTGCGCGGTTCTCCGTGCCAACGGCGAGGGTGATTTTCAGTCGCGTGGCAGCGATCGCTCCCTATGATGGGGTGCCGACTCTGATGTTTCGGACGGCTAACCAGCGGCGCGACGTAATTGTAGAAGCGCAGATCCGGGTGACTTTAGTTCGCAACGAAGTCAATCGGGAGGGAGAATTCATGCGTCGGTTTTACGATCTCAAATTAGTTCGCAGTCATACATCCATGTTTGCATTGAGTTGGACGGTGATGCATCAGATTGACGAGACGAGTCCGCTTTATGGGGTTACGGTAGACTCCCTGGCTGAGTCGGAAAGCGAGATCGTCGTGATGCTGACTGGGTTAGACGAAATCGTTTCACAGACGATCCATGCCCGTCACTCCTTTGCCACGTCCGATATCCTGTGGAATATGCGTTTTGTGGACATCTTATCTAGGATGCCGGACGGGCGGCGCTCGATCGACTATACCCGCTTTCATGATGTGATGCCGATAGAATCTGTCAGGGCTAATAAGTAGCTGGAAAAAGATAGTTTTCCCTTCGCCTAAGTTCAGCAAACCCTATTGGAGACAGAGACTCAGGTAGTTTAACAATGGTTTTTTTCCTGAGACTTAATATCATTTTCTTTCAATTGTCACCTGCCAAGTTTCCAGTGTGGTACCGACAGATTGATCGAGATTTGTTAAGGCATTGAGATAATCAATCGTTGCATCCAGTTCTCGGTTTCTTGCTTCTACTAAATTATTCTGAAAACTCACAACCTGAAAAATTGACCCTCTTCCCAATTTCAGTTTTTCTTGTTCTATTTGTAGTGTTCTCTCAGCCAATTGCCTTGCTTGCTGGGCAAGTTGCACCTGTCGAAGACTTAGATTTACATTTCTAACTCTATCTGTTACTTCAATATCGATACTTTGACGCAGATTTTCTAAAGTATTTTCTGCTTTCTGGAAGTTTACTTGACTTCGTTGATAATCTCGTTCCACAGTGAGATCGCCGAAGGTACGGGACAAGATTAACCCAGCTGTTAGTTGGGTGGTGTCATCTAAGGAATCGCCGTAACCTGCATCTAAGTCTAAGTTCCAGCGCCGGTTATTATCTGCAATTAATCTTTCAAATTTTGTTCTTTCCAAGCTGAACTGGGCTTGCAAATAATCCGGTCTGTTTTGAAAGGCAATTTGTTTTAGATTATTTAAATCTAAAGACTTCGATTGCAATACTATTTTTTCTACAGGTTCAATATTAAGAGTTTGCTCGATATCTAGAATATCTAACAAAGTTAATTTGACAGACTCCAGATTATTCCGAGCCTCTAACAAGCTGACTTCTCTATTTGCAATGTCTGTCTGGCTTTGAACAATTTCAACTGGCGCGAGTCGCCCAGCCTCAATCAAGGCTTGGTTAAATTCTAAAATTTGGCGGGCGCTTTCTAGAGAAATCTGCTCAATATTTAGTCTTTCCTGCGCTCTAAGTAAATTGCGGTAGACTAAGATAGCTTCAGTGATGGTATTAATGAGAGTTGATTTTAAACCTTGAATATTTGCTCTTTCATCGAGTCGAGCAATTTCAATAGGAGCTTGATTAACTGCAACACCAGCACCTCGTAATAGAGGTTGCGTTAAACGTAGCTGAAGATTTGAGCCAAATAGATTGTTATCTCTATCAACATTGAAATTATTTATATTTGACGTTTGACCGTTCGTTTCCCAACCAAAACGCAGCCTACCTCCCGTAGGAACCGTGACCTCAACAGTGGCACCAACACCAAGATCGCTATTCGTGCTAGTGTTTCCACCCGAACCAAAGCGATCGAGATTAAATGATAATCTAGGCGTAAAATCAGGGACAAATCTATCTTCTGCCACTGCTAAGTCTTGTCTTTGGGCGATTCTTTCTAAATAAGCGTTTTTGATATCTTTATTGTTTTGCAATACCAAGATAACAACATCAGCTAGGGTTAATTGAATCCCCCGCCCAGTTGTTACGGTTTCTTGTTGGTTGGGTTTTGGTTGCGCTTGAGCTAATAAAGCGGCTGGTTTCCTGGCTTCAGAGAACACCTTTAAAATTGACCGGGATGTGGCAACGGGAGGCGAAGATTGGGGGTGAATACTTTTTGCCGATGGGGGGATACTAGATCCCTCCAACTCTCCTTGTAAAGGCGGGCTAGTAGTCGGAGAGGGTGGGAATTGTCTTGGCTGGGTGTTAAGCGTAAAAGTTGGACTGGTTTTAGTTGCGAGTGGGGAAAGAGAAGAAGGAGCGATCGCATTCTTTACACCAGTTCCCCCTAAAACTATTGCTTTGCCTATGTTCACCCCCGGACTTTCTGAGACTGGAGCCGTTTTGAGCTTTGCTCTATCCGTTGGCGGAACCATAATCGGGCGTGCGAGTCCCGGCGTCTGTGTTTGAGCCGCTGTCCGAACATTAGCCGTCGTCGCTCTTACCGCCGTTGAATGAAGCTTAAAAACGGTGGCTAACGTTAACGTCGTGCCCAAAGTTGCAGTCACAAGCAGAACCACACCCCCAAACGAAGAGCGGATAGGGGGTAAAAACCTACCGCTAGAAGCTGGAGGTTGGGCATTCGGGTTGTCGTGCTTGTGCATGATCGCGGGTAGCTTTTAGCTGGTTGATTTTAGATTTTAGATTGAACCATTGCCGATTTAATCCAAAATCAAAAATTGAGCCGCTTTACGTAGTGCCTATTCGTGAGGCTAAGAGTTACGCAATGCTTTCACGGGATCGAGTCGGCTAGCTCTCACAGCAGGAAGAAACCCCGCGCCTACTCCTACCAACAGGGCAGATCCTAGGGATAAAGCAGCCGTCTTGCTTTCAAATTCGTAAGGTAACTTAAACGTTTCGGCGACAACCATCGTCAAGCCATGCACCGAGATAATAGCGGCAGTTCCCCCCAGTAAACTCAGGATTGCCGCTTCCAGAATAAATTGCAGCAAGATGTCCTGCCTTTTTGCCCCAATTGCCCGCCTCAGACCAATTTCTGGGGTACGCTCCATGACTGCTGCGATCGTGATATTGGCAATGCCGACACCACCGATGAGTAGCGAAATGATTCCCACCGCTGTCAGCCCATTGGATGCCATTTCCAAGGTTTGCTGCTGCGCCAAGATTTGCTGCACGTTGTTCCTGGCATAAATCTCTTTGCCTGGGAAGCGCTGCTCCATCAGTTGCTTGGCTTTATCTGCCAAATCCTGTAAGTCTTCTATCTTGTAAGGGCGTATTTGGATGGAGCCAATGTCGCGGCTACCCGTCAGGGCGTAGTAAAAAGACATCGGTATCCATACTTCACCTTCAGGTTCCCGAAAAGACGAGGTAACGGTTGGCACGACTCCAACAACCACATAGGGTCTGGCGTTGGCATAAATGGTTTCTCCAACAGCTTTCTGACCTTTAAAAAGTTTGTCTACTAAAAATTCATCGATCACCACGACAGGGCGATAGTTTTCAAAATCGGCAGGAGTGAAGAAGCGCCCTGCTACCAATTGCTTCCCCGACGTGAGCAGAAAGTCTTGAGTAACGGGCGTCATCTCAGGTTGGGCTTCTTCATCCTGAAATAAGGTTTGAGGATTGGGATAGAACCAACCAGAGGCACTGATTGCCCGCACGCCCTCTAGCCGCTGTCGCAAGTATTCCATGTCTTCTGACCGGAGTTCCTCTTGCACGTAGACAGAGACTTGAGGGGCGTCTCTCTCAGCGAGTTGCTTGGCAATTACCGCCCGACTGATGCTGCCAACTTGAAGCGTGGCGCTGACTGCCGCTACACCCATGAAAACGCCCAAGGTGGTGAGGGTAGAACGCAAAGGGTTGCTGCGTAGGGAGTTACAGGTGAGCGCGAGGAGGTCGAAGGAAGAGAGGCTCATATCAATTAAAAATTAGGAATTAGGAATCACCAATTACCCATTACTCATTACTGATTTCTTCTAATTCTTGTTTCTGATTTTTCTTGGACAATGACGGGCGTTCCTGGCTCTAGGGAAGCATCCGGTGGGGGTAGCACCACAGAGTCTCCTGCTTGCAAGCCCGAAGTCACCTCTACGGTCGTTAATCCCTCTAGCCCCAAAGATACGTCCCGTTTTTGCGCCTTGCCTTGATCTCGTATCCAGACAAAGGGTTTAGAACCAGAGCGCTGTATGGCTTCCGTATTCAAAACTACGACGTTCTGGCGCTGCTGCAAAATGATTTCGACGCTGACTTGGCTGCTAGGAATTAATCTGCGGGTGGGTTGGTCAAGCTTGACGATTGCAGGCACCGTGGCTTGCCCGGATTGGCTTTCTTGTTCACTACTGCCAGAAGTGCTAGCGATCGCTTGGGGATACAAGCTTTGCACTCGTCCAGTAAACTTCTTCGCATCGGGGCCAATCACACTAATGCGGACACGTTGATTACTCTTCACTTTGGCAGCATTCAGCGTGGAAAGATTGAGTTTCACCAACTCTTGCGTTGGATCGCCCAAAGTCAACAGGTCATTCCCGATATTGACTCCATTCCCATTCTTAACCATGATGTTAAGAACTTTCCCACTAATTGGCGCAGTGACGATGTTGTTTTGGAGTTGCTGCTGAAGATTTTTGATTTCCAGCACCTTCATCTGGATGTCTCGACTGGTGGTAGCGACTTCTAATTGTGCCTGCCGCAGTTCAGTTTGTGCTGTCGTCACTTTGTCTAAGATTTCTTGCTGATCCGTTTGACGCTGCTGCTGAAGGTTCTGGAGTTCCAGGCTACTCGTACTCGCTTCTAACTGAGCGTCCCGGAGAGCAGATTGGGCATCGCGGACTTGTTCTTGCTGATTCTGGAGTTCGTTGGCTGGAATGAAGCCTTTGTCAGCGAGGACTTGCAGCTGCTTGAGTTCCTGTTGGGCAGCCGTTAGCTTTTCCTGAGCTTCGGCAATCTTCTGCTGATTGCGTTTGATGCTGAGTTCCTGTTTCCGAATTGCCGCCTGCTGATTGACACGATTTTGGAGTTCTCTTCGGGCAGTTGTTAGCCTTTCCTGGGCTTCTTCTACTTTCTGGCGATTGCGTGCTAAGGTGAGTTCCTGTTTTTTAATCTCCAACTGCTGGGCGTCGAGGCTCGTTTCTTGCTTGGTGTCGCGCAGAACGATCAGTTTTTGACCAGCTTGAACGCGATCGCCAAGTTGTACTAACACCCGTTCCACAGCGCTTTCCGCTGGGGATTTGAGGGTTTGCTGACCGCCTAATTCAACCACGCCACTTTCATTGATCGTGTTCTCAACGGTGCCTCGCTCTACTTTGACCAAACGCACCGCCACGGGATCGCCGGAGCGATTTAGCAGCAACCCATAAACTAGCCAACCTCCTACGCTTGCTACTGCTAGACCTGCTGACCAAGCTAACCATTTGACTCCAGCCTTGAATTCCGGTTTGCCCAGTTTTCCAATTCCCAACACTTTGCCCGTCCAGTTTGCAGTGGTAAGCAAAAATCACCCTGCTACTGATAATAGTTCACCGTTCCGTCTATTTTTGAGCAGGTTTGGAAGCTTGATTTTGTCCGCCGTATTCGCCGCATTGCTGAATGAGTTTAGCGACTACACCTGTCCAGCCAGTTTGATGACTAGCGCCCAGTCCTGCGCCATTATCGCCATGAAAATATTCGTAGAACAGAATTAAATCGCGCCAATGGGGATTATTTTGAAAGGTTTCCGAGTCGCCATAAACCGGACGTTTACCTGATTCATCCTGAAGGAAAATTCGGGTTAGCCTTTGCGACAATTCTGTGGCGACTTCCCAGAGATTCATCATTTGACCAGAACCTGTGGGACATTCGACTTGGAAATCATCACCCAGGTAGTAATGAAATTTTTGAAGCGCTTCAATAATTAAATAATTAATCGGAAACCAAATAGGCCCGCGCCAGTTGGAATTCCCCCCAAATAAGCCGCTCCTGGATTCTGCGGGTTCGTAATCTACCCGGTATTCTTCTCCATTTACCTCAAAAATGTATGGATTACTCGCATGAAATTTTGAAACGGAGCGAATCCCATAGGGGCTTAAGAATTCATTTTCATCGAGCATTTTCTCTAAGATCCGGCGGAGTTTATCTCGATAAGCGATCGCCAGTAATCTTCTAGCACCAACCCCTGGCGTTTCCATACACGCAACATTTTGCTTTAGGTTAGGGCGATTTTGAATAAACCATTGCATTCTTTGTTGAAAACCTGGAAGTTTCTCTAAAGTTTCTGGTTCAATCGTGGCAACTGCTAATAGGGGAATCAGCCCAACCATTGACCGCACTTTTAATGGCAAATAGCTACCATCAGGTAGATGCAGCATATCGTAGTAAAAACCATCTGCTTCATCCCACAGAGATGTCTCTGCATCGCCCATACAGTTCATCGCATCAGCGATATAAAGGAAGTGTTCAAAAAATTTGCTGGCGATATCTTCGTAAGCGGAATTTTCCGGTGCCAACTCTAGCGCGATCGCTAGCATATTTAGACAGTACATTCCCATCCAACTTGTACCATCAGACTGTTCTAGGTTTCCGCCTGTAGGAAGTTCTACATTTCTGTCAAAGACACCAATGTTATCCATTCCTAAGAAACCTCCCTGAAATACATTTTTCCCTCCGATATCTTTGCGGTTCACCCACCAGGTAAAATTGAGTAGTAATTTTTGAAACACGCGCTCTAAAAACTTCTTATCAGTGCGACCATACATTTTTTGTTCAATCTTGTAAATGCGGAATGTTGCCCAAGCATGAACCGGCGGATTACCATCGCTGAAATCCCATTCATAGGCTGGTAATTGACCATTGGGATGCATATACCATTCCCGCGTCAATCTATCGAGTTGCCGCTTTGCAAAATCCGGATCGATTGTTGCTAAGGGAATGACATGAAAGGCTAAATCCCAGGCTGCAAACCAAGGATATTCCCACTTGTCCGGCATGGAAATAATGTCATCATTGAAAAGATGAATCCACTCAGAATTTCTAATATTTTGCCGCGACTTGGGTGATGGATGAATCGGATCGCCTTTTAACCATTCTTCTACAACATAGTAATAATATTGCTTATTCCACAACATTCCCGCGAAAGCTTGCCGCTGCACATTTTGCCTGTCTTCTGTTAGCGAACAAGGAGAAGTAACTTTTTCGTAAAATTCATCAGCTTCTCGTTTGCGATTTTGGAAAGCTGTGTCAAAATCCGCACCAAATGGTTCTGCAAAGCTAGGAATATCACTTAGCCTAAGCCGAATAACTTTGGTTTCGCCCGCACCAATTTTTAATTTATAATTAGCGGCAAATTTAGTTCCTATTTGGTTAGGATTTACAGCATCTTTTTGACCGCTGACAATATAATTATTAATTCCATCTTTTACGTAGGGCGAGGGATTATTTACCCCAAACAATCTTTCCTGATTTGTTTCATTTTCTGTAAACAACAGTAGAGGCGGCGTTTCCGCACCCTGATTCCCCTCACAATAAAGCCAGCGTTCGCCCAGCGTTGCTTCAGTAGCTTCTAAAATACTTAGATTTTCGTCACTTTTGAGCTTTTTGATTTTGGGCTTATCTTCAGAATTATTCCAAGACCAGGTATTGCGAAACCAGAGAGTTGGGAGAAGATGCAGAGTTTTCTCTTCGGTTCCTCGGTTGACAGCACTGATTTGAATTAAAATATCCTCTGGTGAAGCTTTGGCATACTCAACAAAAATATCGAAATAGGCATCGGAATCAAAGACTCCAGTATCAAGTAATTCAAATTCTCGGTCTTGATAACCTCTGCACTTATTTTCTTCAACGAGTTGAGTATAAGGAAAGGCTTGTTGTGGATATTTATAAAGACATTTCATGTAAGAATGAGTGGGAGTATTGTCAAGATAAAAGTAATATTCCTTGACATCCTCGCCATGATTTCCTTCCTTCCCAGTTAAGCCAAAAAGCCTTTCTTTAAGGATCGGATCTTCTCCATTCCAAAGCGCGATCGCAAAACAAAGCCGCTGATGATTATCCGAAATCCCGGCAATCCCATCTTCTCCCCAGCGATAAGCGCGAGAACGAGCCTGATCGTGAGTAAAATAGTCCCAAGCCGAGCCATCAGGACTATAATCTTCTCTCACCGTTCCCCACTGTCGTTCGCTCAAATAAGACCCCCATCGCCGCCAATGAGCTTTGCGATCGCGGTCTTCTTGTAATCTAGTTTCTTCTGGAGTCATCCTACTGTTAAATGATTAAAAATTTTCTAATGAATTCTAATTAAACTCAACAAAAATTTAAGTTGCTGGTCGAATAATGCGACAGGGATTTCCAGCAGCCACAACATTTTCAGGAATATCTTTAACAACAACACTTCCAGCTCCAATTGTGGTGTTGTCGCCAATTGTTACCCCTGGACAAATGATAGTGCCGCCTCCAATCCAGACATTATTGCCAATATTAATGGGTGCGGCGAGTTCCAGACCTGTTTGACGGATTTCAGGATCGGTCGGATGATAGGCGGTGTAAATTTGCACGTAGGGACCAAACAAAACATTGTCACCGATATGAACGGTATTGCAGTCTAGAATTACGCATCCATAATTCATGTACAACCCGTTGCCAGCGTAAATATTGCTACCGTAGTCACAGTGAAATGGAGGTACAATTTGAACCGTTGAGCCTACCTGAGCGAACAAGTCGTTGAGAATTTGCGATCGCAACTCTAGCTCTTCCTCAGTTGTCGCATTGTACATTCTTAATAGACGAGACGCCCGTTTGCTTGCAGCAGCAAGTTCCGGATCAGACGCTCGATATAGCTTACCTGCCAGCATCTTCTGTTTTTCCGTTTTTTCCACGGCATTGCTTCCTGCACTCTCTCTACAAGTATGCGTTGAAAGTCTACAAGCGTGATGAGAAAGCAATGAGAAATAGCCGCTTGTTCATGCCAAAGTTTCCTGGTTCACTGGCATCTGCCTAAATACAAAAAAAGAGAGGCTCCGCCTCCCCCTTTAGTCGTAAATTTAAATACACATTCCCAAGCACCTGCTTAAGAATAAGAAAGTCGGATTATTTTCTCATATGAGTAGCGATCGCTTCTAAAAGTGAAGCAGTTGTAAACGGTTTAGCAAGATAACCGTTTGCACCTAAGAGTTGCCCTTGGTGAAAGAAGTTTTCAGTAGTATCAGCCGTGAGAAAGATGAAGGGAATTGGAGCTGTAACCGGATCGGAACGAAGCGCCCTGAGAACTTCGTACCCATCAAGTTCTGGCATTCTCACATCACATAAAATCAAATCGGGACGCAATTCTTTTGCCAATTGCACTCCGATGCTGCCATTTTCAGCACCAATGGCAATAAATTCTCCTTCAATCAGGATGTCTAGGATGCTCTCACGGATTACTTCTTCATCTTCAATCACCAACACTTTTGTCATCAGTTCCTATCTAGCCATTCAATGACGCTCTGACAACAAAAGGGGTATTCAGCAATTCCATTGCTCAACTGGCTTGTATCAGTTTTATAATGCGACTCTCTAAAAACTATCTTATTTCTGAGGGTCGATCTCCACCAATCGAGAGTGCCTTCTTGCTCTGTTTCAACTGTTTCCAGAGACGCTTCACTTGTTCATATGCCTGTTCGGGAGCAAGCTTGCCTCCGGTCTCTAGAGCAGAAATGTAGCCAACTTTATGAGCAAACTCTTGCAAATTGGCATTAAAAGCGAGTTGTTCGGGCGTAAATGAGCCGTAATAGCGGCTTTGAGGGTAAAGAAAGCTGTTTTTGCTCGCTTGGTCAGGATTAATCATGGCTATCTTTTTATGACATTGAGTCTTAATTTCAAAATCTCTTGTAGATGTTACCTTAACCTAAATTTAACCTAATTTGATTACCCCCTAGGGAATATTCACAAATATCAACTTTCCTGAATTACTAAACAACAGGGATGATGTTCTGGCTTAGCTTCACCGATGCAGAGTTTACGGCACGTTGCACCCAACAAAGGCGATCTAAAGGCGATCGCGTCTCCCTCAAAAATTCAGCTACTTTCTCCTTGCCTCCATACGCTGTTGAAAGTCCCAAGACAGCACAGCAAACTGTATTGCCTGCGACACGCTAAATCTGCAAAAACAGTCATGCTTAAGGGGAACTCAGCCTAAGAATGCAAAGACGGCGATCGCTCGTTTGATGTTGCGGTAGATTTCGCAATTGGCTACCTTGCACAGACAGCGATCGCTTTTTATTGCCGGAAGCTACTTTCAGGATGGAGACTCAAAGCAATAGGAGAGATTTTGCGATTCCCCGCATCAGGGATAAAATCTCGCAATGCTGAGGTTAAAGAGCCAGAGCGATCGCCCGATCAACTGCTAACATCAGAAAATGAAATCTAAGCCGCCACTCATTGGAATTACTACCGCTGGTCAGCTGGATACGCGCCTGTTTAGCATTAGAGGCGACTATGTAGAGGCAGTGCGCTTAGCGGGTGGCTTACCGATGTTACTACCGCCGGGAGAACCCGATCCCGCAGCCATTTTAGAAAGAATTGATGGTTTAATCTTTTCTGGCGGGGGTGATATTGACCCCGCGGTTTACAACGACTCATCCCATCCCACAGTTTATAACGTCGATCATCAGCGCGATACCTTTGAGCTAGCTTTAGCCAAGCTGGTTTTAGATACAGATATCCCAGTGCTAGGGATTTGTCGCGGCTTGGAAATTTTGGTAGTTGCAACGGGTGGCAATTTGGTGCAGCATCTGCCGGATGAATTTGGTGACGCGATCGCGCACCGCACCCATCAGTCTCGCTTCTGCGAACATCATGTGCAAATTGACCCCGATAGTCGCCTAGCAGCGATGATTGGCATTACAGAGTCGGAGATAGTCTCGTGGCATCATCAAGCGGTGCGGACAGTACCACCAGGGTGGAGGGTTACGGCACGCGCTTCTGATGGCGTAATTGAAGCGATGGAACACGAACAGCATCCTTGGGCGATCGCGCTTCAGTGGCATCCAGAACTCGCTCTCCAAGATCCCTATCAGCAACGGATCTTTCAGGCGTTAGTCGAGACAGCACGTAAGCGCACAATTTAATTTTCAAGAGATCCACGTGTTCTCGACTACAAGGCACGGACACATCTCGAAAAGGCTGAAACGGGAAAAAATCTGTTTTGTAGACCTTTAATAAACGTTAGCGAAAGTGTTATTTAAATAAGCTTTTTTCGCATCCTTACTTATCGGGAAATCCAAAAACGAAGATTGTATCTATCTCTATCGTGTTCATCTGTGTTTAGACGTGATTTCCCTATTAAATGATTTTTCCAAAAAGAGAGAAAACCTCTCTATGAAGCGTCTCGTGGCAATTTTCGGTATTGTTGGAATTCTCAATGCCTGTGCAGCTCAAACTCCTCAATCACCTCAGGCAATTGAGCAAGCAACTAATTCTACTAAATCGACGGCTTCAAACTCAAAAACGACTTCACAAACTGACAAAAGTTCCCAGATAGCGAATTCGGATAATTCAGCAACTAAATTGCCAAAACTGGTTTCCGATAAAGATGAATTGCCTTCTCAGCAATTTGATTTTCACATCCGCAACATTGTGACTGCTGGCAATACTGTAAAGTTTCAATCCCGCAAGTATGATTTTGTTTTTGACAAAAATAGTAGTAATTTTTCTGTGCAACCAGGAAGCCTCCCCAAAAATTTTGTTTCTCAGCCAGAGAAGCATCAAAAAGCGCTAGGGGGAGAGTTAAATCTGCCTTCTCGTTACGAAACGATTGAATATGAAGGCAAGACTTATCAATATCGGGTAAGTCGTGAAGGGAATTCAGAAACTCCAGATTGCCAAAAAGAAGCAAAAGTCGTAATTAAGCTAATTACTCCTGATAAGCAATCGAAAACTCAAACCTTATATACAGGTAGTTGTCTGAGCTTTCCTTACATTACCGCCGCTAAAATTGTAGGCGATCGCTTGTGGTGGTCGCTTGCCTTTCCGCAAGGAGAAGGGTATACCGGCAAAACAACTCTCGTTGGTTATCAGCCGCAGCAGCAGAAATGGACAGTTATTCATCCACAAGGGATGGATAGACAAGAGATTCTGGATTTCGAGATTTCAGGAACTCGCGATCGCCCAACATTCTGGATGGCAACAAAAATTAGTGGAGAAGGCAACAACTATTCACCAGGAATGGGATTAGTCGCGTACCGTCCCAACTCTTCTGACCTGCAATCTGGTTCTGTGACTTCGTACCGCGTAGACAACAGTCCGCTCATCGGTACAATTCCCGATAAGCTATTGCTGGAATCAGATCGGCTTTGGGTTGGTACAGGCAACGGGGTCTGCCAGTTGCAATTGTCAGTTCCCGATAATCCTGATTGGAAATGCTGGCGCTTTGCCATCACCGCACAACTGCCGACCGAGAAAGTACCTCTCTACAGCGCATTGTTGAACGACACCCCTGCGGCTACTCTCGATGCGACTGCGGGACAAACCGTTGAAGTTCTCTGGTGGTTGCCTACAGACTATACCAGTAACGATCAACCTCTGCCGCGCCGGAAAGGTCGTTACGAAGTCAGATATGAAACAGGCTTCACAGTGACGCTGGATGGGCAGGGGGCAACTTCTTGGTCTGAAATTTTTGGATCATCGGAAAAGCCGCCGGTGTGGTTTTCTCCTGTCTCCTGGCCTGGTAATGACTGGCATTGGGACGGTTCGCGCTTTGTCCGAGGATTTGATGAAGTGTGTGAGTGTCACTCTGGGGGAGGTACTAGAGGCATTGGTTCTATAGAGCGCGATCCTAGCGGTGGCATTAATCTTAATGCTATGCGAGGCGATCTGGAGTTAGTAAATTTGTCGAAAAATTCTACCAGCATCAAGTATTATTCTGGCTGGATTGACGATGCTCTTATCAATCCTTACCCAACTGTGGTGCCACAACCTCCAAAAAACGCTCAACCTAATCCTCTAGAATCTATCGCGAAGCAACTCTAATCCGGGGTTCTGTAAGGTACAACAGAAACTTCAGGAGACGTTGTTACCCACTTCGGAGATTGAGGAACGAAAATCACTAATTAGATGGAGAGAATTATTTGTAGTTCCTCATTCTATCTCTATGTCAACATTAAGTTTCGTTCCTCAAACGCCACGTCACAAGAGTTGGGAAGCCTCCGTTTTCAGGTGGCTTCCCAACCTTTAACGCATTAAAGGACTCCCGTGGTGATGGACTAAATACCACTTTTGTGCCATTCGCTCAAAAATATTCGTTGCCATCGACTGGGCTTTGACTCTTCTACCACCGCTGACTTGAAACACATTTTCGACAAGCACGACGTAGGCAATATTATCTCGAATCTCTGTAGCGATAATCTCCGTTTCTATTTCAATGTAGCTGGTGTTTTTAAATATCTGTTCCCAGGAAGAGCGAATTTCCTTGCCGCCTTTCAGTGCTTTGCGTCCGGGGTGTATACAAAGAGTCCCGGTTCCTTGCGAACAGATTGCACTCATGGCTTCGATATCTTTTTTCTCGAAGCCTCGATAGAAAGCTTGATTGGCGGCTAATACCTCTTGCTCGTCGCTCATAGTTGCCTCACCTCATTTAAATTTTGACAGAATCAATTATCATGTTCTTAACTTAGGCGTTTCAGTATCAAAATATTCACGCCAGCGACTAATCCGACCCGCTTGGAAATTAATAACAATAACATCATCGGCTTTGTTACAACGACCTGTTGCATTTTCAGTATCTTCGTAATACCACTCGACTACTGCGCGATCGCCATCAACGATAACCTGCTGAATCTCAATTCTTACATCTGAATACTGCTGAGCAAAATGAGCGACTTCTTGCCGAATTCTCTCTTGCCCCTGCCATCGTTGACCCGGTACGATGATTTCACCGTTGGGCGTAAACAGTGCTGCTAGAGCCTCGCCGTCACGCGCAATCCAAGCGTCTCTAGCTTGCGCGATCGCTATCCGAATGTCTTCTGGATTCATAGACTGATTGGCAAACGCACCTTTGCTAAAATCTGTATTTAATAATATGAGGCTTAATCCTACCTATATAAACCATTTTAAATGAAAAAGATGTATTAATAAAATAATAAAGGCTATCGTAATTACATTTAACTTTAAAAATGTTGTTTTTTACGAACCGCAGAGGCGGCAGAGAAAACAAATACAGAGAAAATTTATAAGTTAGGCTAGGAAAGCTATGCATCCCTCCACCAGCAGAATGAGTTGATAGCAAGTTTACTAAATGATTAGAAGGCGAGCTACCCGAATTCTCTAAGAATTCGGGTAGCTGAACCTCTAGCTCATAACTAAAATCTGATTGCTATACTATTTTGGATTGTCAAATACTTACGATTTTCCTTGTCTCTACCAGTCCGTAGCTTCAGAAAATCAAACTCAGAAAATTAAGTATGGTAACGGTCAAACAAAATGGGATTACCAACGAGGGGAATGGAGGTTATTAAAGCCTTTTCTGAGAGTATCTTATCGCCCTGCCAGAAAATTTACTTTAAGGTAGACTCAAGCTGCTAAAGAAAGAAGCTTGAGGCTGGAATTTTTAAACGTCTTTTTTACTTCAAGGGTAAGGAAAGAAGCTGGATGCTGGAATTTTTAAATGTCTTTTTTAGTTCAGGAGGGTTTATCCCTCACGGTCATTGCTACCTATGGAAGCCTGGTTTGGTGTGGCTTCATATCGTGTCCGATTCTCTGATTGCCCTTGCTTATTATTCGATCCCAGTGACGCTGTTCTACTTTGTCCGAAAGCGTGAGGATCTCCCATTTGACTGGATTTTTCTACTATTTGGCTCATTTATCATCGCCTGTGGTACCACCCATGTCATGGAGATTTGGACGCTTTGGCATCCTACCTATTGGCTGTCTGGGTTCGTCAAAGCAATTACCGCTTTAGTTTCGGTGTACACGGCTGCGTCTCTGGTGCCCTTGGTTCCTAAAGCGCTTGCTCTCCCAAGCCCCGCAGTGTTGGAAGCAACGAACCGAGAACTGGAAAACCAAATCGCCTACCGCTTGCAGATAGAGGAGGCGCTGCAAGCAAGCGAAGAACGATTTCGGAGTGCCTTTGACTATGCGGCGGTGGGAATGGCGCTAGTGGCAACAGATGGACGCTGGCTGGAAGTCAATCGTTCTTTATGCGAGATCGTTGGCTATTCGGAGCAAGAATTATTGGCTAGGAACTTCCAAGCGATTACGCATCCAGACGATTTAGAAACCAATCTGGAATATATGCACCAAATGCTGGCTGGCAAGATTCAGCATTACAACGTGGAGAAGCGATACCTCCACAAACAGGGACACATTGTATGGATTTTCTTGAGTGGATCGCTGGTGCATAATGCCAAGGGTGAACCGTTGTTTACTGCTCAGTTTCAAAACATCACGCAGCGCAAGTTGGCAGAAGAGGAGAGAAAGGCATCGCAAGCGCGACTGGCTGGGATTTTAGATATTGCTGAGGATGCAATTATTTCCGTAAACGAAACTCAACAAATTACCTTATTTAACCAAGGGGCGGAAAAAATATTTGGCTATACCGCCAATGAGGTAATTGGTCAGTCCCTGGATTTGCTGTTGCCAAAGCGGGCTGCGATCGCTCACCGTCAGCATATTCGCAATTTTGACACTTCTGTGGGTACCGCCCGGAAGATGGGAGAGCGCAACGAGGTTTTTGGACAGCGTAAAAATGGTGTGGAGTTTCCAGCGGAAGCTTCCATTTCTAAGCTGGAATTAGCTGGGGAAAAAATATTTACCGTAATTTTACGAGACATCACCGAACGCAAGCGGGGGGAGGAAGCTTTATCCCAACTAGCCTCGATTGTTGAGTCCTCAGAGGATGCAATCGTGGGCAAAACACTAGATGGAATCATTACCAGCTGGAACTCAGGGGCTGAACGAATCTATGGCTATACCGCCCAAGAAGTCAAGGGACAGCCAATCTCGATTCTGTTGACACCCGACCGCTTCAATGAGATGCCGTCAATTTTGGCAAGAATCAAGCAGGGAGAACGCATCCCCCCTTATGAAACCGTGCGCCTTAAAAAAGACGGCAGCCAAATTGATGTTGCCATTACGATTTCTCCAATTAAGAATCGGGTGGGTCAGGTGACGGGTGCCTCAGCGATCGCTCGTGACATTAGCGATCGCCGCGCCATAGAACGCCTCAAAGATGAGTTTGTCTCTATCGTCAGTCACGAACTGCGGACGCCCCTAACCTCGATTCGCGGTGCCCTCGGCTTGCTGGCAGGGGGTCTGCTGACTGCTAAACCGGAAAAGGCTCAACGGATGCTGGAGATTGCCGTCTCGAATACCGACCGCTTAGTGCGCCTGATTAACGACATCCTCGATATTGAGCGCATCGAGTCGGGTCAGGTGGCGATGGAGAATCAGATTTGCGATGCGGCAACTCTAATGCTTCAGGCATCAGAGGTGATGCGGGCAATGGCTGACAAAGCTGGAGTCACCCTATCCGTGTCTCCCCTATCCGCCCAACTGTACGCCGATCCTGACCGGATCATCCAGACCCTGACGAACCTACTCAGCAATGCCATCAAATTCTCGCCTCCTAGCAGCAGTGTCTATCTCAGCGCCGAAATTCAACAGACTAGGGAGCCGCTTGTAGAGACGCGATTTCCCGCTTCTGGAGCCGGGGAGGGTAGAACAGAGAAAGAAGTTACCTCCTCACCTCCTCAATCTCTCACCCTTACAGTCTTGTTCAAAGTGAAAGACCAGGGACGAGGGATTCCCGCACAGAAGCTGGAAAGCATCTTTGACCGATTCCAACAAGTTGATGCCTCTGACTCGCGCGATAAAGGTGGCACAGGTCTGGGGTTAGCAATCTGCCGCAGCATTGTGCAACAGCATGGAGGTCGTATCTGGGTCGAAAGTACGCTGAATGAAGGTAGTACCTTTTTCTTTACACTGCCCCTTTTGGGTGGTGAGACACGAATGCTGAATGCTGAGGATGAAGGGGAGAATCTCTCTGAGGGAGACGCGACAACAGCGCCAGCCGAAAACTCTCCTCTGGCTACTCAGGACGGTGCCGTGCCCTTACCTTCGGACGCTGACAATGCACTGGGTACGCCTCTGGTGCTGGTGTGTGATGATGAGCCTGCGGTCTGTGCCGTAGTCCAAACTTTGCTAGAACAGCGCGGCTACCAAGTCAAGACGGCTTTCTCAGGTAAAGAAGCTGTAGAATTGGCGCTACAGGAGCAACCTGCGGTGATTCTGCTCGACTTGATTATGCCCGGTATGAACGGCTGGCAAACAATGGCGGTTTTGAAACAGCGACCCGATACGCGGGAGATTCCCATCGTCATTTTCAGCGTTTTATCCCCAGAGCAGAGTAATCTCCTCAAATCTTCTTTAGAGAATCAGACCTTCAGTAGCCTGCTAGATAGAGACCTTCTGCAAACCGATCTGGGTCAGTTGCAGCAGTCTGAGCCGTCAGATGCGATCGCTTCCAATGCAATTGTGATAGAGAATGCAGCCGGTTCTAATATTGACAGTGTGGATTCTCCCATCAACGACATTTCGCCTCAGGTATCGCTTTCACCAAACTCAGATGATGACAAGCCGCGCCCTCCTGATTTTACCGGCTGGGTTCGCAAACCCCTGAATGAAGCATCCTTATTTCAAGCGCTGGAGCATTCGTTACAACAGGCAAAGGTTGCCAGAGTTTTGCTGGTGGAAGACGACCTGGATCTGGCGCGGGTACTGATTGCTCGATTTGAGCGACACGGTTTGGAAACGATTCACGCAAAAAACGGACGCGAGGCAATCCAAAAATTAGCAAAGATAAATCCCGATCTGCTAGTGCTGGATATCGTGCTGCCGGAGTACGATGGTTTTGCTGTAGTAGACTGGCTGCGTCAGTGCAATCGCCTGCGCCAAATTCCAATCGTGGTATATTCTGCTAAGGATTTGAACAACGCCGAAAGAGAGCGGTTGCGGCTGGAACAAACCGAGTTTCTCACTAAAGGTCGGATTACTCCAGAACAATTTGAAGGGCGCATCATTGCCTTACTGAATCGGATGGTTCCCAACAGGAAGGAAAACTGCAATGGTGACAACGAAGCGCATCCTGGTAATTGATGATGAAGAGGATATTCGGGAAGTAGCTCAGTTGAGCTTAGAAATGGCAGCCAACTGGGATGTTTTGACAGCGAGTTCTGGGAGGGAAGGGCTTGCCAAGGCTGAAGTTGAACAACTTGACGCCATCCTTCTGGATGTGATGATGCCTGACTGGGACGGTGTAACAACGTTTCAACAGCTGCAAGCGAATCCGGCAACCCAGCACATCCCCGTACTTTTGTTGACTGCTAAGATGCAGGCTGCCGACAAACGCCGTTTTGCTCAACTAGGAGTAAAGGCAGTAATTGCGAAACCTTTCGACCCGATGACTCTGGCAGATCAAGTTGCGAAGTCTTTAGGATGGGATATTTAACTGAGTTTTGCTACCAATCGACTGCAAACTCACCCCATCCCAAATTTGAGTGAAACCCAAAAGAATAGGGCGCAGTTGTGCGCCCTATTCTTGTTAAACAGTAAAATCAATTCGATGAAATGAGGTTAACTCAGCTCGTTCTAGGATAGATAGACCAGCTTCTTAGCTAAATCTTCTCTATACTCCCAGCGCTCTGCGAGTTTGCGGTCCCACTACTCCATCTGCACGTAAGCCATTTCTCGACTGAAAATTCCGGACTGCTCTTTGAGTCACCGAACCATAATATCCAGTCGGTGAAACCCCTAAAGCAGATTGAACTTGTCGAACAGCAGAACCTCTAGAGCCTAGGCGGAGAAAGGAACCGCCAACACCAGAACCAGGATTAGAACCAGAACCTGGTCTCGTGCTGATATAGTTAGCAGCAACATAACGGCCCGTAGAAAGCTTTGCATACCCGTTGCGATAAGCCACAACTGGTGCAAGTGCAGCTCCATTACGGACGCAGCTATGCACTCCGTAACGTGTGCTGGGACCGTAGCGAGCATTGAGACAACTGCCGTTTGTATTTACAAAATACTGTGCTGCGTTAGCTGGTTGGATCTCGCTGAGACCTCCGAACAAGAAAGCTACACCAAGTAAACCCAGCCAAGCTGAACTCGGTGGTTGCTTCCAGTTCAGCGAAAAGTCACGCAGACTATACTCGATACCAGCTTCTGCCTCTTCATAGGTATTAGAAACATGAATGTAAGCAAGAGTTTCCATGATTTTTCTCCGTATGGTTGAGAAACACTTTGTGATGCTTCAGGATGGCTGCTGAGTTTTTCGGAAACATTTTTCGGAAACTCAGGTGATTTTTTATGAATTGTTGAGTTTCAGCCACATTAGAGGAACCTAATGTGCAATTTACTTTCTAAATGAGACGTTCAACTGTAGCCGTTCCAAGACATACAGACAATTCAGCAATACACAAATAATGTGAACTGACAGATGGCAATTCAATCAACGAGTCAAGTTCCAGAAATATCTGGTCTATCCCCGCTTTAGAATAAATCGTTTGCTCAGTTGTCCGATCGCTGTTTTCCCGCACTGACGCACCTTCAGAAAAGTTGCATCGATGCGAGATGGTAATGCTCGTGTCGGTCAGAACGCTTTGTCTATCTGGTTAATCAATACTGTAAGGCTTTAACTCCTCACAATAGTCAAACAATAAGGTAGACATTATCGCAATCTTAAAATCTTAATTTTTTATTCAGAAAAAAGTGAAGAAAAATAAGTTTTATTAAGAAGAAGTAAAGAAAAGGCGATCGCTTTGTCACCTCCCTTGGAAAATCAGGGTAGAAAGAGCGATCGCCTATAGAGAACCTGATAGTCTATCTAGAGAAGAAATCGGGTAGCACTTTCTCTTAGCACGTTCTTTGAAGATTCGTAACCATCAGTCGTCAAACCAAACCTTTTAGAACCGTGAAATCTTCAAAGAACCGTTAAAAGGCTCAGAACGGAGCTGACGACCATTTCGCCAAACTTCTACTCCGCGTGGACTAATAAAATAAGAATAACTGCCGTTATCCGCTTGATACCGATCCTGCCCAACACGCCAAGCAGCAAGCTGCATCGAAGCGCTCGGTTGTTGCTTTAATTGCCCCATATAAAACAATTGACCATTTTCCCGACAAACTTTCACCAGAGAGCTTGCCGTCTCACCTTCAATCAAGGGGTTGCCGCATTGATTGAAAGTCGCAGCAACAGCATAAGTCGCTGGTGCCGGAGTCACTGCAATCGGTTGCAGTGGTTTGGGTGCGATCGCGCGCGGTACTGGAAGAGAGTTCCCTTGCTGACGACCCCCAGAATAAACATTTAGATTCGGGTAAAGTTTGGTGTTGCCTCTCGTGTCCGCGTTGTTGCGTACAGTCTGAGAAACCACTGGAGGCGGATCAATCGGTTTAGGCGCAGCGGTTGCTGTTCGCGGCGGTGGAATCCTGCCTGCGACTAAAGAGGGCAATCCGGCAGCCGGGTCAACCGCTAGACGACCATCAGGATGATACTCAAAGTGGAGATGAGGGCCTGTACTATTCCCTGTCGAACCCATCTCAGCAATTACTTGACCCTGAGTAACTTGTTGACCTTTACTCACCAAAAGACGACTATTGTGACCATACACCGTGTGGCTTCCATCAGGATGCTGGATTTCTATTACGTTGCCTAATCCCCATCCCGAATCATCACGACCAGCTTTGATGACTGTACCCGATGCGGCAGCAACAATCGGAGTTCCAGTGCTATTAGCAATATCAATTCCTTCGTGATAAGTATTAAAGCCTTGAGTGAGATTCCCTTGAGTGGGCCATATTAAGCCAGAACCAAGGGAGGGATGACCTTGAGTAGGGGAATAGTCTTTTGCTTGAGTCAGGAGGCAGAAACTTGTACCTAGCACGGTGGCGCATGAGATAACGCCAATTAAGCCATATTTACGGAATTGAGAAATAGCGAGTTGTTTCATTAGATCAGAGCCTGGAAGAAGAAGGGTCTAGGAAGCCTTTTTGTTATCTGTTGGCTTCAGCTTTGAGCTAGCTATATCAGGACAATCGCTATGCAGATTAGGGATACCCGTTTAAGGGGGACAGTAGAACCCCCTCCTCTTATCTTTAGAGGCAAACCTGCATCTCCCAATCCCTCGCCGTCAACGGGGAGGGGCGCTTGGTTTATAACCTACGCTGCTAGGGAGTCATCTAAAGCGGACTGAAAAGTAGTTGTACTTTGTTCTGTTCGCTTGGAGTTGAGCTTTCGGACAGGTCTATAGATGAAGGAGCTTGCTATTTAGTTTAAGTGGATATTTTCTCTTAGAAGGGTTGCTTAGAAGTATGTTCCTTGTTTGGGGATAGATCCAAAAATGGTCAGAATCACTAATAAATGGCTTAATTTAAGCAAATTTGCTTTAATTCAGGAATTAGCGATTTTTATTTGAAGCAAATACGGCAGAATAGCCTAACCTTCTAGCCTTCCTTCCCTGAGATGCCTATCCTTTACCCATCACTGCGGAAACAGAGTTTATTTTTTTTGTGTTCTGTAAAAAAGTTCAGATAGCTCCGATAGTGACAAAGGACTCTCTCAATCTGACACGCAAGCAGATGGGCATTATTCAACTTTAGTCTGCTCGTGCTGCCCTTCACTCTCCGACAGCTCAAACAGCCTGAGTGCAAAGAAGTGTTAGATATTTGGCTAATCCTTATTGAATAAATCTATCGGATTATTTCTTAAGGAAATTAAAGTTACATCGGGTGGAAGAGGAAGCTGCAAACTTGAAAATGATATTTTGTAATTGTCAGGCAACAAAAGAAGTTTAAATAAACTGGTTCATTTAGCTTCATTTTCAGACACATATCAATTACTTAACTTTAGTTTTTGGCCTAGTTGGGCACAGGAGAATATTATGGAACGCCCCATTGAATTGTCTTTAGAGCAAGAATTTAGCCTAATTTCTTTTGCAGATCAAGTGCAGCATATGTCTCGCGAGCAAGCTCAACAATTTTTGGTTCAGCTACATAAGCAAATGATAATTCGAGACAATATCTATCAGAACTTGCTGAAGCATCAATGGGGTCTGGATTCAATTCTGGGATCTGTGTAAAGCTTGAAAGCGATCGCCTAAACTTTCCTAAACTTTGAAAAATTACATATATATGAGTAAAGCCCTGGTTTACAGCCAGGGCTTTGTTGTTAGCTTTGGTTTTTAAAGACTTGGTTTAACGCTGGTTTAACGCTGACGTGCAGTTTCATGGTTCTGCTTACGGAACAGATTAGCTAGACCGATTAGACCCAGCAAGCCTAACCAGCCCCAACTGGAATTGCGATCGCCTCTTGCAGACTGAACTCCTTGGTAAGAAGTGGTGTCTGTAGTAGCGCCGTTGGGAGTTGTGCTACCGGGAACCGTAGTTGTGTCCGAAGTAGTGCCTCCAGGCGTCGTAGTCGTGGCGTCAGGAGCAGCGGTAGTCCCTGTTGCACCCCCAGGCGTTGTGACGGTGCCGTAAGGAGCAGTAGAAGTCCCTGAAGTAGTGCCACCTGCACCCGTTGTCCCGGAAGTAGCACCTGCACCCGTGGTACCAGAAGTTGCGCCACCTGCTCCTGTGGTACCGGCAGTTCCGCCACCGATGCCAGTGGTACCAGAAGTTGCACCGCCTGCGCCTGTAGTACCGGCAGTTCCGCCACCGATGCCAGTAGTACCGGAAGTTGCTCCACCCGCGCCCGTTGTCCCGGCAGTTCCGCCACCGATGCCAGTAGTACCAGCAGTTCCGCCACCGATGCCAGTAGTACCAGCAGTTCCGCCACCGATGCCAGTAGTACCAGCAGTTCCGCCACCGATGCCAGTGGTACCAGAAGTTGCGCCACCCGCGCCCGTTGTCCCGACAGTTCCGCCACCGCCTGCACCTGTAGTACCAGCAGTTCCGCCACCGATGCCAGTAGTACCAGAAGTTGCACCGCCTGCGCCTGTAGTACCGGCAGTTCCGCCACCGATGCCAGTAGTACCAGAAGTTGCACCCCCTGCGCCTGTGGTACCGGCAGTTGCACCGCCTGCACCCGTCGTACCAGAAGTTGCGCCACCTGCACCCGTACCAGTACCGGAAGCTGAACCACCAGCACCACCGCCTGTTTGGGCAACAGAAGGCAGAGTTAAGGGTAGAGCCGCTACAGTGAGGGCAAAGGTACTTGCAAAAAGAACTTTGGACAAATTAGAAGGTTTCATCGTAGTGGTTTTTCTTATTCTCTAGAACTCTGCGATTTGTTATTATTCAAAAACAGTCTTGTTAACTTCATGGGCAGCTAAATTACGAAGACTGGATATACTTCCCGCTCATGAAGTCCCGATATAGGACGATCGTGGTTTAGAATACGGGTCTGGAATTACCAGAGCGTTTTGCTATTCTCCTCAGATGCGATCGCTCTTAGGAAGAATAACTGCCATCAGTTCTCTTTACTTCTACCAGAGGAACAGACCCACCTCTCCCTGAAGGATTGACTTTACTTTAAGCCAGTGTGTGCTTAAGAATACAAACAGTTCTATGGGGAGCTATGCTATGCTATGCTTCTCCCGATAGCACAGCAGATAAGCTTAGTGATTAGTTGAGACTGTGTCATCGAGGGGAAAATATTTTCCTTTCGTTATTAACTTTCCTTGGCTATTTTCCCCTTTCATCCATCTGCTTTACAGTTTCTCTGAGCAAGCGATCGCTCAACGCTCAGTTTGTAAAACAGAGTCAAGATTCATCACTCCCTTTGGGAGGTTCGCCAAATTCTCCTAGAGAAGTTACTATCTACTGTTCAGTAACTTTGCAGAAGGCCTTTCGAGGCAATTCCTCGAAGTATACTCCACGCTCAATAAAAATTATTAATATATTATTAAGGTTTTTATTTAAAGCCTAAATAATATATTTTCTTTAGTAGCTTTGGCTATTAAAATACTTACGAAAAACTTTTGCACACCTTTTGTATTTGCTACTAAAGGTGATACATAAAGCATAAATTATATAAATTTAGTACTGTATTTTTTTAGGATACAAGCATTTAATTCACCTTTATTCAATCCATTTAGAGCGATCGCTAAGCGCACAGCTTCGGCGAATATAACTCTTATTGAATAACCTAAAATGCAAGCACCTGAAATGATAAACCGGCGTAAAACAAATTACGTGAGATTACGTGCGCTCGTTACTGAAGCTACTACAGCCATCGAATAGGGATGCAATAATGCTGCTACTTGGAAGCATTGTCTTCTAAGTCCTGCAACCCACCCGCATCTCTTGTTTACTCCCATTAGAAGTCACTATACTTAGGTATTTTGTATTATTTAGCACAAACTAATTTAACATTAAATTTATTCTTTAGGAAGAAGTCGCGTCATTCCTCTGGTAGAAGCTAGAACTCAACAATAGCTATTATTTTTTTAGCAGTGGCAGCAAATTCCTTCTCCAGGCAGAAGCGGATGGTAATAAAACCCGATAAATTAAGCAGAAGTGCGAAGTCAATGAAACTGCTTTAGAGTCGCAAAAAGGGTAAACAAGGCAGGAAAACATCATTTCTAGCTGCTTTTTGTAGTTATAGCTAGGAATTAATTTTAAGTGTTCTTTTCACTTCAAGGCTTTCCACTTTGTTCTTCTTTGTGTGTAGGTAGGCGATTCTGAAAGCTTAAATCCAATCTACGAAATATCTGAGGCTATTTATGTCCCAGCCCAAAAATTTGATAAAGAATAGTGTGAGTAATGGTGGGGCATGGGAGATACAGTTCTCCATAAAAGATGCACTTGAGTCTCCCTCAGCGAGTGCATTTCCAACATTACAGTCGGATGGTTCTGATTCCTTGTCAAATACACCGGCGCTCATTTGTTTGTCGCATTTGCGTTGGGATTTTGTCTACCAACGACCGCAACATCTCTTGAGCCGCTGTGCAAAGCAGCGAAGAGTATTCTTCATTGAAGAACCGATTTTCAGTTCCGATCCATCTTGGCGGCTGGATGTTAGCCTCCGCGAGAGTGGTGTCTCGGTGGTGGTGCCTTACTTGAGCGAAGGAATGAGTGAGGAAGAAATCATTGCTGCTCAAAAGGGGATGCTCGATGATTTGTTAGCACAAGCGCAGATCCGCGAGTATATTCTGTGGTATTACACACCGATGGCAATCGCGATCGCAGACCACTTAGATCCTTTAGTCGTTGTCTACGACTGTATGGATGAGCTATCTGCATTTAAGGGAGCGCCACCCGTGATGATTGAGCGCGAAGCCGAACTCTTTAAACGTGCAGATTTGGTATTTACAGGCGGACAGAGCCTTTACGAAGCCAAGCGCAACCAGCACCCGAATGCCCACGCCTTCCCCAGTAGCATCGAGAGAGCGCACTTTGCACAAGCAAAAACTCTGACAGAGGAACCAGCCGATCAAAAAAATATTCCCCACCCGCGTCTGGGATTCTATGGGGTAATTGATGAGCGCATGGATCTGGAACTGCTGAGTGGCATGGCCCAAGCGCGACCTGACTGGCATCTGGTTATCATTGGCCCAGTCGTCAAAATAGACCCCAAAGAGCTGCCCCAACATCCCAATCTTCATTATCTGGGTGGGAAGTCTTATCAAGAGTTGCCTGCATATCTTGCTGGGTGGGATGTAGCGTTGTTGCCTTTTGCTCGTAACGAGTCAACCCGCTTTATTAGCCCTACCAAAACTCCAGAATACCTCGCTGCTGGGAAGCCAGTCGTATCTACCTCGATCCGGGATGTCGTTCGTCCTTACGGAGAGATGGGTTTAGTGCAGATTGCAGATACCGTCGCAGATTTCGTCGCCGCAGCCGAAGCAGCAATCGAGCAAAATTACGATCGATCGGCATGGCTGAGTCAGGTGGATGCTTTCTTAGCGCAGAATTCATGGGATTCCACTTGGGCGCGGATGATGCAACTGATTGAGGGTGTAATGAACGACACGAGTGTATCTCAAGAATTGCGCGATCGCGTTGCCAAAACTTCAGCGTCTCAAATGGACGAGCGTGCAGGAGTTACCTCGGTTAACAAACCTCAACAAACATCCTGAGCTAGTCCGCTCAAAGCGAATCAGGACTGGTTTTTGGTTGATTTTCTGACTTTTCAGTTTTTCAATTTTTACTTTCTACCCAAGGGTAGCCGTTTCATTTTTCCCTTACTCCCGTAAGGGTTTCACCGCCATATTTCTATTAAATAAGCGAGGCTTTTAGAATGTTCGATTATCTTATTGTGGGTGCAGGGTTCGCTGGAAGTGTCCTTGCAGAGCGGCTGGCGACTCAGTCGGGCAAGAAGGTTCTAGTGGTTGACAAGCGATCGCACATTGGCGGCAATGCTTACGATCATTACGATGATGCAGGCGTTCTCGTACACAAATACGGCCCTCACATCTTTCATACCAACTCCCGCGAAGTCTTTGAGTACCTTTCCAAATTCACCGAATGGCGCTCTTACGAACACCGCGTTTTGGCGAGTGTAGACGGTCAACTGGTACCCATGCCCATCAACCTCGACACCGTTAATAAACTTTACGGACTGAGTCTCACCTCCTTTCAACTCGAAGAATTTTTCGCCTCGGTTGCTGAGAAAAAAGAACAGATCCGTACCAGCGAAGATGTAGTTGTCAGCAAAGTAGGGCGGGAATTGTACGAAAAATTCTTCCGGAACTACACGCGCAAGCAATGGGGAATCGATCCCTCGGATCTCGATAAGTCAGTCACCTCACGGGTGCCTACCCGTACCAATCGAGACGATCGATATTTCACCGATAGCTATCAAGCGATGCCATTGCACGGCTATACCCGGATGTTCGAGAAGATGTTGTCTCATCCGAACATCAAAATCATGCTGAACACCGATTATCGGGAAATTCAGAAAGTCATTCCGTACCGGGAAATGATTTACAGCGGGCCTGTTGATGCTTACTTCGATTACCGCTATGGAAAGCTTCCCTACCGTTCCCTTGAATTCAAGCATGAAACGCACAACAAGCCTGTGCATCAATCAGCGCCAGTCGTAAACTACCCCAATGAGCATTTATACACGCGCATCACTGAGTTCAAGTATCTGACCGGACAAGAACATAGTAAAACTAGCATTGTTTACGAGTACCCCCAGGCAGAGGGAGATCCTTACTACCCAGTACCGCGCCCAGAAAATGCCGAACTCTACAAGAAATACAAGGCATTGGCTGATGCAACCCCGGGGGTACATTTTGTCGGACGCTTGGCGACCTACAAGTATTACAACATGGATCAATGCGTGGCTCAGGCGCTCACGGTTCACAAACAGATTGGCACGAAACAAGAACCAATCACTTTAGAACCTGTGGAAGCGAGAAGCAACTACACCCAGAATGTTTCTCTCAGTGAAATCGTTGAACAACGCCCGCAGACAGAAGTTGCAACTACAAACGGAAACGGTCACGGAAAAGCCGTTAGTCATTAGTCAGTAGTCAACAGTCATTAGTCATTAGGGATTTGCTAATGACTAATGCTTGCTTGAATCATTTTTACTGCCATGAACGATGAATAAAACATCGGAAACAATAGCCATGAGTCATGGGCTACTGACACTTCATGCACAAGTTATTCGGGGGTGAGGAATGATAAGAGCAGCCTTAAGTAAAGAACTAATCATTAGCAATTCTGAACGAACTCAAAACTCAAAGCCCAAAACTCAAAACTCTAAATTGGAGATGTGGGCTGGAGTAGAGTGTACCGTTAACCGCGTAGGCGATCGCTATTTCAACCAGTTGGAACGAAACGGTCACAAAACGCGCTTAAGTGACCTCAATTTGTTTGCCGAACTCGGCGTAAGTGCCATTCGCTACCCGATCCTCTGGGAATTAACTGCCCCTGATGGGCCAGATAGCGCCGATTGGTCTTGGGCGGATGAACGACTGGGACGTTTGCGCGAACTCGGTATCCGTCCCATTGTCGGTTTAGTTCACCACGGCAGTGGCCCTCGTCATACAAGCCTGGTGAATCCCACCTTTGCCTCTGGGCTTGCCCAGTTCGCCGAAGCCGTTGCCCAACGCTATCCGTGGGTGGAAAATTACACCCCTGTTAACGAGCCGCTCACGACAGCGCGTTTTAGCGGACTATACGGTCACTGGTATCCTCACGGTCGGGATAGTTTAACTTTCTTGCAGGCATTGCTGACGCAACTCCGCGGCACAATCCTGTCAATGCAGGCCATTCGCCAAGTTAACCCAGACGCAAAGCTGGTGCAAACCGAGGACTTGTGCAAGGTGTTCAGCACGCCACAGATGGCGTACCAAGCAGAGTTTGAAAATGAGCGTCGCTGGCTGAGTTTCGATCTGCTGTCTGGTCGCCTCAATCCCGATCGCCCGATGTGGCAATATCTATGTAAAGTTGGAATTCCTGAAGCTGAACTGGAGTGGTTTTTAGAAAATCCCTGTCCGCCAGACATTATTGGGATTAACCATTACTTAACGAGCGATCGCTTTCTGGATGAGCGCCTAGAACGCTATCCCCAGTGGACGCATGGGGGAAATGGGCGGCAGCAGTACGCAGATGTCGAGGCAGTGCGGGTGCGTGCTGAAGGAATCGCTGGACCCTACACGCTAATCAAAGAGACATGGGAACGCTACGGCTTGCCAATTGCGGTCACTGAAGTCCATCACGGTTGCACCCGCGAGGAACAACTGCGCTGGGTTAAAGAGGTGTGGGAAGCAGCAACCCGTCTGCGTTCCGAAGGCATCGATCTGCGGGCTATCACCGCTTGGTCGCTCCTCGGTTCTTATGACTGGACTAGCTTGGTAACAAAAGATAACGGTCATTACGAGCCTGGGGTGTTCGACTTGCGATCGCCTGAACCCCGCCCAACTGCGATCGCCCATATGCTGCGCGAGTTGGCACGCGGCGAGATGCCTCACCATCCCCTTTTGGATGTGCCAGGATGGTGGCATAGAAACCAGCGACTGCTCTATCCACCCGTTGCGGAGAGCAACGGCGCAGAGGCGCAGAGGCACAAAAACCCAGAAACGCACCTCAGTCCTCAGTACCTAAGCACCTCAACACCTGTCCGTTCTTCCTCACCGCGTCCGCTCGCCATTATTGGAGCGAGAGGCACGCTGGGGAAAGCTTTTGCTCGAATTTGCGACATCCGGGGTATCCCCTATCACCTCCTTAACCGTCAGGAACTGGATATTGCCGATCCTGCCTCGGTTAAGCGGGTACTGGCTGAACTCAAGCCTTGGGCGGTTGTAAATGCGGCTGGATACGTTCGCGTAGATGATGCGGAGCGCGAACCGGATGCTTGTCTGCGCGAAAACGCAGTTGGCCCAGCAACTCTTGCGGCTGCTTGCGCGATGCAGAAAGTGGCGTTGCTCACCTTCTCATCGGATCTGGTATTTGATGGAACTGGTGTTGCTCCTTATGTGGAGAGCGATGCTGTTGCACCGCTCAATGTGTATGGACGCAGCAAAGTAGAAGCTGAGTCGCAAGTTCTAAAGTTTCATCCCTCGTCGCTCGTCGTCCGCACCAGCGCCTTCTTCGGGCCGTGGGACGAGTACAACTTTATTACAATGGCGCTCCGCACCCTAGCGGCAGGAAAACCCTTTATTGCGGCAGAAGATTCGGTCGTTTCACCGACCTACGTTCCGGATCTGGTCAATGCCAGCCTTGACCTCTTAATTGATAGCGAGAACGGTTTGTGGCACATTGCGAACCCTGGTGAGAGTTCTTGGGCAGATTTGGCACGGTTTGCTGCAAAGAAAGCTGGTTTCGATGCTACCCGAATTGAAGCTTGTCCCATGCAGGCGCTGAGGCTATTGGCACCACGCCCAATTTACAGCGTTCTGGGCAGCGAGCGAGGGGTACTGTTGCCGTCGCTGGAAAATGCGATCGCCCGCTACTTCCAAGAATCCAAAATTTCCCTGTAAAAATCGATACTTTAACCCACTCTAAGGTGGGCAGTGCCCACCTTAGTCCATTTACCCATTGAGGTTTTATAAGATGAACGTTCTTTTTAAAATCGTTAAATCCCCAGACATTTTTGATAGCTCTAGAGCAGCTCAGTTTCATCAAGAAATTGAGAATCTGATCGACGCAGGAGTCAAATTTGTTCTCCTCGATCTCAAAAATGTCACTTTTATCAGTAGTTCTGGCTTAATGGCTCTTGTTTCAATGGTGAGGCTTACCCGCTCCGCAGGTTGCAAAATTTTACTTTATTCCAAGAGCGAACAGGTTAGGATTTTATTGGAGATGACGGGTTTAGATCAGGTTTTGGAAACCTTTAATAAGTCAGAAGGATTTCAAAGCTTAGGAAGCTTAGCGCGAGCTAATGTTAATCCTATATCAGAAACCTTGTCAAAGTCAGCATATTCACCAAAGCTGAAATCTACCAGCTCGCCTGTCCAGCCTGCTTCGGCTCGTTAAATCGTTAAGTTTTCGCGATTCTTCTCCGAAATTGGAGCGTGTGTTCCTGAACGATGAACGCAGCAAAATTATTACTCTTTTGCTTCTAACAATGCCTGACAAGCGTTGTGCTAACGTATCCTACTCTTGAGAAAAGGTACGTTATCAATGAAGCAACAGTAATATACTCTTTCTGCGAACGGCAAATAACCCGATTTAATAACATCTCCCAATTTTCTTAATTGCAACCATCACAGTTATCCTGACATAACGCCGGATTTACGATTCTGACCAATCCAATTTTTTTCCATTAGCCAGAGAGAGTGCATTTGGGCGAATATCTTCGCTCACCTCACTGGAAAAATCCCGCCATAAATCTTAACGATCTGCCGTCGATCGATTTGATTCTACTCTCGCAAATGCACAAAGCTCGTTTCGAGTGCATTGCAGAGCAAAAACTGAATACAAACATTCCCATCATATCTTCCCTTTCCGCAACTGCTACAATTAATAAAGAAGGGAGTTTAATGCAACCTAATCTGCTCAAAACTTGGAACCTTTAACTGTTACCAAGGGGAATGTTGATTTTTAGCTTAAGTCGATGCCTGGAAGACACGGGTCGATGCTCCTCACAGCCGTACTACCACCTGTTATGCGAGTCTGCTAAAGCTTCAACCTGCTTCTGGGAAGACGGCATTTCGTCTCTTTATTACTGGCAATACCTTCGCTAACCAACAACTGAAGGAAATTCCTCGACAGTATTCGGATATCGATTTGGTTTTGCTGCACTTGTATGGAACAAAAGCATTCGCAATTCGTCTGATAATCGATGCCAAGCAAGGCGTTAAGGCAATTCAATAAATTGTTCTTTCTACGCCATCCCAATTCACTCCAACGATTACACGAATTTTAAATCGTCGTTAGAGGATTTTATGCAAGCTATTACTGCAACGAAACTTGAACAAAAAGTTACTTATCTGAGTCACGATAAGACTTACAATTTTGAGGCGTCGATAACACAGTAGCCGGATATGTGGTACAGAGACAACGTACCTCGATCCGGAAAAGATTGGCAAATGGATGTAGTAATAACGATAGGCATTACTTATCGTATTAATGGCATTAAACAGTCTTGGTTCTTAAACTGTATTTTTGCTAGAAAAAAATAACCTTAAATCGCTGAAATCCAGACTGTGTAGACATTTAAAAAATTTTATAGAAAAACACTTAAAAGAGTTAGTACTCAGATATTTATGGGTACTCTAGAAATATAACCTTGGATAGATGACTATATGCACTCTTTGGGGAAATGGCTGGAGAATTGTTATATCGCGTCTGGCGGCGCTACTCAGTCTAATTTTGACCAGTTCGACAGAGCATATCCGCGTCCGCAGTTACAGCGATCGCATTGGATTTGTCTCAACGGTCCGTGGAAGTTTACTTATGACGATGAGGGGAAAATAACTCGACCCTCAGATGTTTCCGGGTGGACGCATACAATTGAAGTTCCCTTCGCGCCAGAATCCTCAAAAAGTGGCATTGGCGACACAGGGTTTCACCCGAACTGCTGGTATGAGCGGGAATTTAACATTGTTAAGGGTGCAGGTCGGGTGCTGCTTCACTTCGGGGCAGTAGATTATCGCGCCCGCGTGTGGATCAACGGTCAATTTATGGCTGACCATGAAGGCGGACATACTCCCTTCAGCATCGATATTACGCCAGTATTTAATGAGAACGGACCGCAGCGGGTAACAGTGTGGGCGCAAGACGACCCCCAAGACTTGGCAAAACCTCGTGGTAAGCAAGATTGGCAACTGGAACCGCACAGTATTTGGTACCCGCGCACCACTGGGATTTGGCAGACCGTTTGGGCGGAGATCGTTCCTTCTACTTATATTGAGCGCATCCGCTGGACGCCGCACTTTGAGCGTTGGGAAATTGGCTTTGAAGCTTTTGTTGCAGGTGACCAGTGCGATGGCATCGAGGTAAAGGTAAAACTAACCGTTGGCTGCCAGTTGCTAGTCAACGATACCTATGAAGTAATTCACGGAGAGATTCACCGACGGATTGCCCTTTCTGACCCTGGTATTGACGACTACCGCAACGAATTGCTTTGGAGTCCAGAAAAGCCAACTCTGATCGATGTTGAAGTGCAGTTGTGGTCTAATGGCGAGTTGCTGGATGAAATCAAGTCTTATACCGCAATGCGGACGGTGGGAATCCAGCGCGATCGCTTTATGCTCAATGGTCGTCCCTACTATCTGCGACTGGTTCTAGACCAAGGCTATTGGCCTGAAACTCTGATGACCGCACCTTCCGATGAAGCGTTGCGGCAAGATGTTGAGCTAGTCAAAGCAATGGGATTCAACGGGGTTCGCAAGCACCAGAAGATTGAAGACCCCCGCTTCTTGTATTGGGCAGATGTGCTAGGACTGATGGTTTGGGAAGAAATGCCCAGCGCCTATCGCTTCTCTCCTAAAGCGGTGGAACGGATTACCAAGGAGTGGACTGAGGTCATTGAACGCGATGCCAGCCATCCTTGCATTGTGGTCTGGGTGCCCTTCAACGAATCTTGGGGTGTTCCCGATTTGACAGCGACAGCAGCCCACCAGCACTGCGTCCAAGCACTGTATCATTTGACCAAGACTCTCGATCCAACTCGTCCAGTCATCGGTAACGACGGTTGGGAAAGTGCGGCGACCGATATTTTGGCTATCCACGACTACGATAATAAGCCGACTCGGATGGCAAAACGCTACGGTCCGGAAGTGAAGCTATCAGACCTTTTCGATCGCCAACGTCCGGGTGGGCGGGTTCTGACGCTGGATGGCTATCCTCATCAAGGACAGCCGATCATGCTGACTGAGTTTGGCGGTATTGCTTATGCGGGTCGGGAAGATAAAAAAGCTTGGGGATATGTGCGTTCCCATGATGTCTCCGAACTGCAAATCCGGTATACGGCGCTACTAGATGTGGTGAACCGAGTCGAGTTATTTAGCGGTTTTTGTTACACCCAGTTGACCGATACCTACCAAGAAGCGAACGGACTGCTATATGCCGACCGGACTCCGAAATTTCCTATCGAAGCGATCGCATATGCAACTCTAGGCAGGGGTGAGGAAGACGAAGAGGACGTTATGCTCACAACAGTTAAAGCTGCATTGGGGCAAGAAAACAATGTATTCCCAGGAGCTGTTGAAGCCGGATGGTCGCAAGCTGATTCTATACAGCAGATTCCCCATTGCGGAGGAAATTACAGCCACTAGCCCTAGTAATGAGCCAGTGCAGGCGAATCCTCACCTGCGCTGGCATCCGTTGCGGGGCGAATGGATTGCTTATGCAAGTCACCGTCAGGGGCGGACTTTTATGCCGCCCCCAGAATACAATCCGTTAGCACCTACCAAAGATCCTCAGTTTCCGACGGAACTCCCGCAGGGGAAATATGATATGGCGGTGTTCGACAACCGCTTTCCCTCAATGGCTTTGGGGGCGCACAATCCACCCGCTAGCATTGTGCAGACTCTCCCAGCAAACGGCGCGTGCGAAGTGGTCGTATTTACGCAAGATCCGCAAGCTTCCCTCAGTTCTTTAGAACTGGATCAATTAGAGTTATTGTTGCAAGTTTGGGGCGATCGCACTCGCGCTTTAGGCGAAACGCCGCAGATTCAGTATGTACTGCCCTTTGAGAACAAAGGGGTCGAGATGGGGGTAACTTTACAGCATCCCCACGGTCAAATCTATGCTTATCCGTTTGTTCCACCTGTCCCAGCGCGGATGTTAGAAAGGCAACAAGCGTATCATCAGGAGCATCAGCGGGGTTTGCTGCAAGATTTGATCCAAAAAGAGATTTCGGACAATCAGCGAATTATTTATCTAGATGAGGAAGCGATCGCATTTGTCCCCGCTTTCGCCCGTTACCCTTACGAAGTCTGGATTGCCCCGATTCAGCCCACCGCTACATTTGTGGATCTGACAGATGGGCAGCGCCAAGGACTCGCCAAAGCCTTAAAAACTGTCACTCTCAAGTATGACGGTTTGTGGAATCGTCCTTTCCCTTACTTGATGGCGTGGTTCCAAGCACCCACCGATGGAAATCCGCACCCAGAAGCACATCTGCACGCAGAGTTGTATCCTCCCTATCGGACTCAGGATCGGCTTAAGTACCTGGCGGGAACCGAACTAGCCGCAGGAATGTTTGCCAATGATGCGCTTCCGGAGGAGAAGGTGAAGGAGTTGCAAGCTGTCGTCATCACACTTGAGAATCCTGTGCGGTTGTGAATCAAAACTTAACCCCCGAATCCCTTCGTTTGCAGGGAAGGGGCAAGAACTTCAGTTTCCTCCCCGTTTCCGGGAGGGGCTGGGGGAGGAATTTCCTGCTGTAAGAGGTGAGTTATGAATCAAGTTAGTGAAGAAGTCTCTCAGAAACTAGAGTTAATCCGAAACGCCTTAACGGAAGCTGACGCGCAGGGGTTGCGATTGCGCGGCACCGATTGGTTCGCCTGGGCGACTGCTGGCGGTTCCAGCACCGTACTGCTGACGGCTGAAACTGGAATCGCAGAAGTGCTGGTGACTGCTGAGGATGCCTGGATATTAACCGATGAAATCGAAGCGCAGCGGTTAAAAGATGAGGAAATTCCCGGAAATTTCCAGCATTATGCGAATCCTTGGGCTGATGCTGCGGCGCGTGAATCTTTTGTGCAACAGGCAACCAATGGGGGGAAAATTTTAAGCGATCGCCCGATTCCTCATGTTGAAAAGCGATTACCCGCCTCTCTACAACAGCATAAGCGAACCTTGATACCAAGCGAGCTAGAGCGATATCGCCAGCTAGGGCGTCAGGCAAGCGAAGCGATGACTGAGGTACTCAAAGCCGCCAAGCCAGATTGGACAGAATATCAGCTTGCCGGTGCGGGTGCGGAGGCATTATGGGCGAGGGGGATACATCCAGCGCTGACGCTGGTAGCAGGCGAGAGACGTTTGCCGCTATACCGTCATGCTACTGCCACAGGTGAAGAGATTGGACGGCAAGCAATGCTGGTATTTTGCGCCAGAAGACATGGTTTGTATGCGAATCTTACCCGATTTGTTTCATTCGGTACGCTTTCAGAGCAAAGCGCCAAATTGCATGGTGATGTCCGTCAAATTGAAGCAGAAGTCTTGGATTTTTTAAAGCCGGGAATCGCTCTGAATGCAGTTTATGACACTTTAGCTGATGTTTATCAGAGGCACGGATATCATAATGCCATCCGCCAACATCATCAGGGTGGAACAACGGGATATCTAGCGCGAGAAGTTGTAGCGAATCCAACGACTAATGACACGTTGGAAGAAAACATGGCAGTTGCTTGGAATCCAAGTTTACCGGGTGCAAAGATTGAAGATACTTTTGTACTTCTCAAGGATGGATTGGAAAATTTGACTTTCGATCCAAATTTTCCCAATGTCGAGGTAGCAGGAAGATTGCGTGCTTTGCCCTTAGAAATTGGATAATGGAAATGCCCTAGCAAATGGAATTCGCGGCTAGACAGACGAAACCTGCGTAGGCAGGTTTTAAAATACCAAATTTTCTGAAGTCCGCGTAGGCGGACTTTGTTTGTGTAGCCGCGATTTCTAATCGTCAGGACAATCGCACCAGATACATTCAGTAACACCGCCGCCGTATGTCACAGGAAAAAATTAGACCTCTTGCAAAAGTCGTCGCTGGGGTAATATGGGGTCTAAAATTAGGCGATTGCTAGCTGCCGGTCATAAGTTTTACTCATCTTACCTTTGACTGAGCCGAAGTTCATAATTGTACAGTCCGGCTATCAAGTTAAACCTTAAACTGAATCTTTTTCGGCGATTTCTATAACGGTCAGCTAGAATCTTAAATATTTTCAGTTTTCGGTTAATATGTTCGCCAATTACTCGCTTCTTAGCCAATTCCCTATTTTTCTTTTTATCCGAAGAACTTAACTCCCCTTTCCTTGGCTTCTTTTGGGGGATTTTACTGTTGCTATGAATTTTTTGAATTCCTTGATATCCTTTGTCCGCTAAGCATTCAATAGTTTTGTTTAAGGGGATTTTGCTCTGTTTAAATAAGCGAAAGTCATGGATTTTTCCTTGACCCTGCGCTATACAAATAATTTCTCCCGTTTTTTGATTGACTACAACTTGAGACTTGAGGGTATGCTTTTTCTTCTTGCCACTATAAAATTGTTTCTGTTTTTTTTAGGGCGTTCGATAGGGCTTTCTGTCACATCAATGACCACGGTCTTGATTAAAGAATCTGATTGATACAGAGATTTCTTCCCTGGCAAAGTAAAAATTCTGGCTGAGCTTAACACTTTTTCGATTTTCCGAATAATTCGACAAGCCGTAGATTCCGTTACTCCCCAAGATTGACCTATATGGAAATACGTCCGATATTCTCGCCAGTAATCTAATGTCATCAAGACTTGGTCTTCCAGACTAATTTTTCCAGGTCGCCCAGTTTTCTTTTTTCGTCCCTCGTGCTGCTGAACTATTTCCACCATCTGCTTAAAAGTTTCTAGCTGGACGCCCCAAAAGCGTTTAAATTCTGCTGGCTTAAGATGTTTAGCTCGTTCGTATTTCATTAGCTTTACTTATGAATTACCAGGGGTGAGCCTAGAAGACAGGTGAGCGAGCGCATAATTTCAGACCTCATATTACCCCAGCGACGACTTTTGCAAGAGGTCTATTGAAAAGCTGATTCCAGAACAAGAAGCTTTGATTCCTGTTTATCGGGAGAAGTGGCGAAAGATTGCTCTCTCTACTGAACCGATTGATAGAGGAAAGGCTGCTGAATCAGTAATAAATGCTTATGATTCAATTGGCAAAAAAGCGCCTAAGATTATTTTTTCTAATAGCCCTTATGCGGCTTTAAAAACTTTTTCAGCCAAAATTACAAAGCAACCAAAAAAAGCACTTAATGAGCAACTGAGGTTCCAACCGTGGCATCAGATGGAAGAGCAAATTAGTAACCAAATAATAGAGAAACATCTCAATGACCAACTATGGGGAGGACTGGAGAGGCAGCTATGGGGAGGACTGGAGAGGCAACTGTTTAAACAACTAATCAAGCAGCTAGGAAGTAAGATTAACCACAAATATATTCCACCAGAAGTGTGGGCGTGTGGAGGTAGTAATTTTGACTTCTACATTTCTGTTTTAAATTGCACTTATGAGCAAAGCAAATGGTCAGTATTTCAATCGCTAGTAAAAAATTGTGGGTGGATTTTACCATCTGAAGAGATAGCAATTATATGCGATCGCCCTCGCGTCCTCTCCTTCGACAACCAGCAGCGTCTCCACGCAGAAGGCGCACCCGCGATCCAGTTTGCAGACGGATACAGCCTATACGCCTCTCATGGGGTAAGATTACCTGAAAAATACGGCAAGCTGCACCCGCACCAGTGGCAAGCTAAATGGCTTTTAGAAGATAATAACGCCGAACTGCGGCGAGTGCTAATTCAGGGAATTGGCTATGATAAAATCGCCCAGGAATTAGGAGCCATTGAGTTAGACTCTTATCAAGAATACACTTTATTAAAAATTGATACCGATATTGATGTGGAGCCAATATCTTTGTTAAAGATGACTTGCCCAAGCACCGGATTTATTCATGCGTTGCGCGTACCACCTGAGATGATATCGGCGCGGGAAGCGATCGCTTGGGTAAATTGGGGAATTAATCCCAAAGAATTTTCTGTGCAAACATAAAATTTTTTGATGATGCCCGCGATATTGAAAACAATTAACTAACTGCTACACTATCTCCCAACTTTGAGGGCCAGCGGACAGTCAGAATGGTACAATCTGACTCAGCAGACCAAGAATGGGGCACGCCTGGAGACCAGAGAACGTAGTCGCCTTCACGAGATAATAAGACTTCTTGCTCTGGAAATTTAACGTGAAATCGTCCTTTAATCAGGATAGAAAGTGTCGTTGCTTCCTCATTCATTGCCCATTCGGATCTACCGTCTCCTGCTGGGTGAATACCCCATTTCACTTCTAGGCTGGAAGTCGAACGAATGTCATCGATTGGGTTTATAAAATGACCGAGAAACCAACCAGAACGATTTGCACCTTCACTATGAGCATTCCCAACAACAACATTAGACGGCATTTGCGAATCCTTGCTGATATGCAAGTATTAATTTTATAAAACTCAGCAAAATTATCAAGTCGGATGACTAAGTGTTAACGCACAAGTGCTAACGCACAAATGTGAACGCACACAGATTGTGCAAAATCTTAGGAATTGTAGAGACGCAAAATTCTACGTCTCTACAGGATGGGATTTCTCTCTACTCCCGGCGAGATTTCCCGGCGAAATGATTCCTTAACGTGACGCCACGGCTAAGCCGCTATGACGCAGTAAAGGCTCCGTACTCGGTTCGCGTCCCCGGAAGGACTTGAACACTTCCATCGGGTGCAAGCTACCACCCAGCGCCAACACGGTGTCGCGGAAGCGCTTACCTGTAGAAGCTACAGCCGTCTCATCTTCTAAACCAGCGTCTTCAAAAGCTGCAAAGGCATCAGCACTGAGAACTTCAGCCCACTTGTAGCTGTAATAACCCGCCGCATAGCCGCCAGCAAAGATATGTCCGAACCCGCATAAAAAGGCATCTTCTGGCAGAGGGGACAAAATTGTTGTGGTTTTGGCAATGCGGTTCCGCACATCAGCCACAGTTTCATTGCCACCCGGTTGATAGCGATGGTGCAGTTCAATGTCAACTAAGCTAAAGTGCAATTGCCGCAGCGTGCCAGTACCGCTCATGTAGTTGCGTGCTGCCAAAAGCTTTTGGTAATAATGCTCTGGTAAGGTTTCCCCGGTTTCGTAGTGCTTCGCCATTCCCATCAAAGTGGGTCGGTCATAGCACCAGTTTTCCATGAACTGGCTGGGTAATTCTACCGCATCCCATTCCACATTGTTGATGCCTGCCGCACCAGGATAATCCACCTTGGTCAGCATATGTTGCAAGCCGTGACCGAATTCGTGGAATAAGGTTTCTACCTCACCAAAGGTCATCAGGCTAGGTTTGCCATCGACTGGGGGAGTCTGGTTGCAGACCAAATAAGCAACGGGTAAGCGGGTGGTGGGGGTGCCAGCTTCGATAATTTTGGCACGGACGAGGCACTCATCCATCCAGGCACCGCCGCGCTTTTCGGCTGGACGGCTGAAAGGATCTAAATAGAAGTATGCGATCGCATTGCCTGTTTCATCGGCAATCTGGAAGTAACGCACATCCTCATTCCACACTGGGGCTTGACCATCAGCCGCCGTGACGGTAATTCCAAATAACCGCTTGACGAGGCTGAATAGCCCATCTAGCACTTGCGGTAAGGGGAAGTAAGGGCGTAACTCTTCTGCACTGAAGGCGAACTTTTCTTCTCGCTGGCGTTCCGACCAAAAGCTGATATCCCAGTGCTTCAAGTCGCTGCTTTCTGCGGCTCCTTTACTAGCAGCATAAGCTTTTAATTCTTCTAATTCCTTCTTAGCAGCATCATAACTAGCGCCGCGCAGTTCATCTAGCAGCCCCTCAACTGCTTCAACGCTGGGAGCCATTTTTCGGGCTAAGCTTAACTTGGCAAAACTGTCAAAACCGAGTAGCTTTGCCTTTTCTTGGCGCAGTTCCAAAATGCGCTCGATGAGTGGGGTGTTATCTAACTCGCCACTCGATGCACGGCTGATATAGGCTTTATAAAGCTTTTCGCGCAAGTCCCGACGGGTACTGTGCTGCAAGAAAGGGCCAAAGCTGGGAAAATCCAGGGTGATGCGCCAAGGGCCATTTTCAGGGGTGGCATTTTCTTCGCCAGCAGCACGGGCAGTTTGAGCGGCTAGACTCACTAAACTGGGCGGTAAGCCGTCAACTTCCTCTTTGTTGGTGAGGGTCAGGCTAAATGCTTTAGTGGCGTCGAGGACGTGGTTAGAGAACTTGGTAGAAAGTTCTGCTAATTCGAGTTGAATGGCGTTGAAGCGATCGCGCTTTTCTCCTTCCAACCCAACACCGGAAAGTTCGGCATCCTTGATCGCTGATTCTACAATCCGCTTTTGGGCTGATTCCAGGCTATCCCAAGCGTTGCTACTTTGCAGTGCCTTAAATGCTTCATACAGCGGCTTACTTTGGTTCAGCTTGTTGGAAAACTGCACCACTTTTGGCTGCACGGTTTCGTGCGCTTCGCGGATTTCGGGGCTATTCTTCACAGCCATCAAATGACCGACAATCCCCCAACTCCAGGTTAAGCGTTCTACCAGTTGTTGGAGGGGATCGACTAAACCGCTCCAAGTCGGCTCTACCTGGGTTTCTAGGGTGGCAAGTTCCTGTTCTAGTTCAGCCAGTAGCTGCGTCATCCCCGGAACGACGTGTTCCGGCTTGATGGCATCAAACGGGGGCAGCCCTTTGCCGATGAGTAACGGGTTATCAGTAATAATGGCGTTTGCACTCATAGGTGATTTGTTTGTAAACGTATTTGGGCTGAATCGTCCTTGTTATCCGATCTTAAGAAAAAAATCAGCTACCCTTACAGGGTGGTTAACCGTAGCGAAGTTGCGGCTTATCGTCGGTACTCGTCGCCGCAGTCACCGATGACCTGGTATAGATCGCGCGATTGTTGAGCGATCGCATTCATTCGCCGATCATCCTCTGCATCTAGTATCAAATCAAACACCCTGGCATTGTCTTCGATATGCTCCGACACTCCTAACCGTGCGCCGATGATTGCACCGGCGACTGCTGGCTGCTCTAGAATATAACGCACCGCCACATTCGAGATATTTACCCCGTACTTCTGGGCAATCTCTTGGAGGACAGAAAGTAACTCTTGAAATAAATTCCAGCCACCCCACGCATCTACCATATTCTTGTATTTTCGCAAGCTAGCCGTCTTCAGTTCTCCTGCTCGCGGTTCTGGTTGTCCCAGGTACTTTTCTGACAGCAAGCCGCCGCAGAGTGTCCCGTAAGCAAAAAGCTGGATGTTATTCTCTTGACAAAATTGCACCATGTTCACTAAAGGACGCCTGTCAATCAGAGAAAACTGCACCTGATTGGACACAATTTTGATACCTGCCTCGGTAATAATTTTCAGCCGTTCTGTATCAAAATTTGTCAAAGCTAGATGCTTGATTTTTCCCTCCTCTTGGAGTTCTGCCATATACTTGAGCGCATCCAAGTAGTTTTTATCGCGGTAATCCCACCAATGAAACTGCATCAAGTCTAAGGAATCAACTCCCATTCTTTTTAGGGAAATATTAATGTTATCTTCTACCAACTTGCGCGTTATTTTAGTGGGTCTTGGCACCCATTTTGTGAAAGCTTGCAAGTTAGACAGCGCCTCTTCACCACGACTTGCTACCAATTGCCGCCGGAACTCTCCAATAAAGTCCTCAGCGGGGCCATAATGGTCGGCTAAATCCCAAGTGGTGAAGCCTGCATCCATGTAATCAAACATATTTTGGATCGCAGCTTTTGAGTCAATTCTTCCATGTGCGCCTGACACTTGCCACATTCCATTGAGTACGCGGCAGATATTCAAATCTGGGGTAAATTGTAATCTGCTTGATTCGGGTAAGTTCATGTTGACGCTTTGTTATGTATAGATAAAATTATTGCTTATAGTGTCAGAAGTTGGATGCGATACACAAACTTAACCTCTCCCCAAACCCCTCTCCTACTAGGAGAGGGGCTTTCCCCCTTTCCTACTAGGGAAGGGGCTAGGGTTTAGGTCTGTATTTTATTTAAGTAAGTAGTGCTACAAATCAATCTTTTTAAAATTAAACTACAAATAAATGCAGATAATTTATCAGTGTTTATCTGTGGTTAATAACTCTAAAAGGTTACTATTCAGGTTTGCACGGAAAAATCTTCTGGATCGATGTCCCAATTGATCCAGCGAATCGCTGCACGAGCCGATGTAATATCCGGCGGCACTCGCATAGCATGAATGAAACCAGTGCTAGGACAAGTCATTTTTAGCAAGTGAATTGGCTCTTTTTGAGGAGCATCATCATCAAAATCGTCAAGCTCGAAACCATCAATATCAGCATCAAGTTTTAGCAAAGTGTATTCTTGCCAGGAATCTAATTCAGTTGCTTGTAATTCTTGACAGATTCGTGCATAGCCAATTCCCTGAATTAATACTCGCCTCAGTTCGGCGTTGTCTTCTTCTAAAATCCATTGCGCCTGCCATTGATGGGGATGCAATTTGCCATATTTTTCAGGCAATTTCACACCGTGATAATAATATCCCGTATGCCATCCATCGGCAAACTGAATCGCGGGTTCACCTTCGGCGTGGAGGCGATCTTGGTTATCGAACAAGAGTTTAGTAGGGCGATCGCATACTACACAGACCTTCTCAAACGGGAAAATCAAACCACAATGCTCGAAAAGCTGGTTCAGGCAGTCAAATGCTTCCCGCGTCTTTTGGTCAAGAGTGACACCTAACGAAGAAACATAAAATTCAGTTGCGTAGACTTGTGTAAAAAGGTCTGTAGGAGTTACTGGATAAAAATCATCTGCATCAAAAGAGCTGGAATCAGCTCCGATGAGTTCTAGAGAATGATTAATTAATTCATCCAGCTCCCACCATCCTTCTTCGTCTCCTGCTGTCAGCTCTAGTTCTATCTGCTCTGGCGCTATTTCATTCCGGATATGATTCCACAACGCTTGACACGGAAGTCCTTCCAAAAACCATTGGAGCTGCTTTGATAGTGACTCTCCCCACACAAGCAGGGATTTCAGCTTCTCAAATCTTTGTTCTTCCGGTGTATTGTCTAGTTTGAGCAAGTTGAATAGTTGAGTACACCCTGCCTGTGGACTACGGTAAAAAAGAACTTCTGGTTCTTCTCTGCCAATCCTTGCATAGACAGATTTGATAGCTTTTTTGGCTTTTTGAAAATCGATCGGCTTCGTTGAGAAAGTGCGCCATTTCTCTTGAAGCGATCGCAACAAACTTCGATTAAAAACTGGATTACCTCGGAGATACAGTTGGGTGAGGTTGATTAACCCAGAAAGCGGATTCAATTCGGTAATTTGATTACCACCAAGCCCCAGTTGGGTGAGGTTGGTTAACCCAGAAAGCGGACTCAATTCGGTAATTTGATTGTTGTAGAGATGCAGATGGGTGATGTTGGTTAACCCAGAAAGCGGACTCAATTCGGTAATTTGATTGCTATTTAGATGCAGTTGGGTGAGGTTTATTAACCCAGAAAGTGGACTCAATTCGGTAATTTGATTGCTATTTAGATGCAGTTGGGTGAGGTTGGTTAACCCAGAAAGTGGACTCAATTCGGTAATTTTATTACTACCGAGATCCAGTTGGGTGAGGTTGGTTAACCCAGAAAGTGGACTCAATTCGGTAATTTTATTGTAATAGAGATTCAGTTGGGTGAGGTTGGTTAACCCAGTAAGAGGACTCAAGTCGTTAATTTGATTACTACCGAGATCCAGTTGGGTGAGGTTGGTTAACCCAGAAAGTGGACTCAAATCGGTAATTTTATTGAAATAGAGATTCAGTTGGGTGAGGTTGGTTAACCTAGAAAGCGGACTCAAGTCATTAATCTCTTCACCAAGAGACAGTTGGGTAAGGTTGGTTAACCCAGAAAGCAGACTCAAGTCGGTAATCCAATTGTTATGTAGATACAGTTGGGTGAGGTTGGTTAACCCAGAAAGCGGATTCAAGTCGGTAATTTCATTACTGCTGAGATCCAGCTCTGTGCAGTATGAAAGTATCAGATCCGCTTCATAGCAGTCCCAAGTGTCAGCTTCCTCTAACAGCACCTCAACTGTGTGTCTTGCTGCTTCTGAGAGGCTATCTTTGTGCAAACACCAGTCAGCAAAGCTGTTAAAAATTGGGCTTTGTTGTTGCTGTGGCTCAGACATTTATCACCTCTCGACTGAAATTTGTGTTTCTTAGTTAGGTGTCAGTAACCAGCAACTTGTTAAGAGCGCCAGTCTTTTTCAGCTTGTTCTAACACGTAAGCGGAAACAGCTTGGATTTCTTGTTCACTGAGGCGGTCTTTGTAGGCGGACATATTGTTTTTGCCGTTGGCGACGATGGACGCGATCGCTTCCACGTTATCCATGCCATTTCGTTTTAATGCCTTGAGTTTCAGATTCTTCCCGCGTCTGATAATATTGCCGCCGTTGAGATGACAACCTGCACATTGGACGCTAAATATTTTGGCACCGTTGACAGTATCTGCGGCTATAGCTGGAACGCGAAAGGCAATTAGCACAGCGAATGTTAGAAGTAGGACGGTTAGTAGCTTCCTCAAGGGACTTTTCCTCGGTTTTTATTAAATGAATAACCATTGACAATCCGCTATTTTATGAATCGGTGTTTTCTCCCTCAACTTCTTCGTCTTCTATCGCTTCCTGAAGAAATAAGCGTGCCAACCTGTTATAAGTGCCAGCACCAACAAATTGAGGATAAGTGTGAGAACGGCTGTACACCCATACCAGTTCTTTCCCGTCAAAAATGCGGATGTCTTGAAACAGACCTTTACATTTTGGTTGCAGGGACTTAGCAGTATTTAATGCGTCCGTCCATCTTTCAAACTCTTGGGAAAATTCACGGGCGATGACTCTAAACATAAGCTTGGGCTTCTTTCTTGACTTGCTAATTTGAAGCTTAAGCGGCGGGTGGGAATTGGGGGAATGATTCTGAAAAAAAGCGACCAAAAGCGCCAATGTCAAAGTCCAAAGGTCAAAGTGCCTCAAAGGAAGCAGTAAATCCTTCAAGACTTAAGCACTCGTCTTGGAAAGATTCGGCGTCTCCGACCTCTTCAACCTTGTATTCCATGAAGCGCTGACCATCCGGCGTTTTTTTGGAAGAGATACAAGTGCTTTGATACTTATCTGCGATCGCTTTACAGGTAGTCCCATTGCGTTTCCAAGCATCGCCCGAACAGCGAATCGTTACCAGCCACATAACTTAAGTCTCCATTGATATTGGGGATGTTGCGATCGCGAAAACTCTGAGTTGCTCTGACGCAATCTGATGCATCATATCAAGGGTTATCACCCTAAGCCTAACTCCGGAGTTAAGGATTGATATGACTCGCAAGCGCTTATTTTCGCTAATTGTGGCGCTGTTACTGATTGCACTTTCCTGGTGGGGGGTAGCGGCGGCACGGACTGGATTGGTGACGCGAACATTCTCAGATACATTCTCAGATAAAGGGTTGCCGATGCTGTACGTCGCACCAGAGGGTTTTGAACAGGGTTCTGAGAAAATACCCGGTGTGCTGGTGGCGCACGGCTATGCGGGTTCTAAGCAATTAATGCTGGGCTACGCGCACGTTTTGGCGCACGCGGGGTATGCCGTGATGCTGTGGGATTTCGGCGGACATGGCGCGAATCCAGCACCCCTCCAGCGCGATTCACTTCAGCAAGACCTGAATGTGGCTTATGCTGCCCTGTTGGAGCAACCAGAGGTCGATCCTAGCCGCTTGGCGCTGCTGGGGCACTCAATGGGGAGTGGTGCGGTGATGTCGGCGGGTATCCGCAATCCCGACCGCTTTGCGGCAACGGTTGCCGTCTCACCGACGGGTGCGGGAGTAACGCCTTCTATCCCGCGCAATCTTCAGCTACAAGCCGGGAGTTGGGAAGGTGGATTTGTGAAGAATGCCCAGCGGTTGCTGGCGGCGGCGGGAGGAGAAAACGATAACTTTGCTGGGGGAAGGGCGCGATCGCTCGTTATCATCCCGAACGCCGAACACATCACTATTCTCCTCCGCAATATCAGCCACCAAGCTGCCCGAACGTGGCTCGATGCTACCTTCAGAATTCAGAGTAGCAGTAACTATATTGACCGCCGGATGGCTTGGTATGCCTTGCATTTGTTGGCATGGCTGTTATTCCTTTTCGCCATTGCCCCTGCTGTTGCTGATCCGGCGACTACACCCAAGCCAAAGGTGCATCCGCTACAAAGCTGGCTAGGTTCGCTTTTAGCTCCCTTCCTTGCCAGCGCTTCACTCCTATTGCTGAGCCGGATGGGGGAAATTGATAGCTTGGGTGGCGTCCTCGTCGGCGGTGCAATCGGAATTTGGTTTTTTGTGGCAGGCGTCGTCTGGCTGGGGATTCTCTTGCGCCTACAACGTCCTACACTCAGGGCGCTGGGGATAGGCTTAGGGCTGTTTGTACTGCTTTGGGTGGGTTTTGGGGCAATGGCACAGTCGGTGTGGCTGCAATGGTGGCTAATTCCAGCACGTCTAAAGCTTTGGCCTTTGCTGTCGTTGGCTTGCCTTCCTTGGTTTCTAGCGTCGGGAGTGGCGCAACAGGATACCGGGGTACTCTCACGGGTAGCGTGGTGGTTGTGGCAAAGCGTGCTGCTAGTAGGCGGCTTTATTTTGGCGGTGTACTTGGTTCCGCAACTTGGTTTTATCTACTTGTTGCTGCCGCTATTTCCGCTAGCGATGGGTATTTTCTCCTTTGCTGGCAGCCAACTTAATAATGTGTGGAGTTATGCACTGGGGAGTGCGTTGTTTTTCGGTTGGGCGATCGTTGCTGCTTTCCCGCTCGCAAGTTAGCGAATACAGAATTAGAAGTTTTCTACCTAAAGGAAGTACCGATTTTGAAGCGATCGCGCCAAGATAGAGGAAGCGGATTATAACCTCTTTTTTTTGCTGGAAAGCTTGTACAAGTAGTTTAATTAAAGCTTCATCTAAATCAACTACTACAAACCGAGGAAGAAAATGCCTAATAATAAAATCAAAGAACAAATTACAACCGATCTCCATCAAGCTAAAGAAACAGGACAGCTCAGAGCAGAGCGGATTCGGGAAATTGTTCAATCTGCTGTATCTCAGGTGGGTTCGGAGTTTAAGGAAGGTTCCAGCGAACTTCGCTCAATTGTTAAAGATGCGGTTTCTGTGGTTCTGGAAAACTTGCAAGATAAAGGTGGCGAACTCAAAGAAGAAGTCACGGCTACGATTGAGGGAGCGGTTGAAGGCTTTAGCCATCTAAGACATCGAAATATTGCGAAAACGCAAGCAGAGGTTAAACAGCTACAAGCTCAACTGGACAACGAAGAAAATGAACTCCAGCAAGAGATTGATAAACTGCTAGTAGACATCGAAGAATCTGGTAAAGATACCTCGCCTTCTACCAAAACTGCTCTGGAGTCTGCGATTAATAATCTCAAAAACAGCGACGAGGTCGCATCGCTGAAAGAGCGTTATGCTCAACTGCAAGCTCAACTAGCGATTCTCCGAGCGAATTTAGCTGCACGTTACGGGGGACGCGCCGAGGACGTGAAAGGGTACCTGGACGAAGCGAAGCACTGGTACGACCGTTCTCGCCCTCAAGCTGAAATAATGGTTCAGCGGGTAGAACAAAAGCGATCGCAGGTTGAAGAAAAACTGGGTGATGCTGGGGTAGCGATCGCTAAGAAAGAACGTCAGGTACGTCAAATCTTGAGTGAGTTGTTACGAACAGCAGCAGATGCAATTCGCGAAAAGGAACATGTCAGTAAATCAGGGACTCCTAAAGATTCTCACCATTAATTAAAACAGAACCAGCTAAGACTTAGCTGGTTCTGTTTTTTAAACTCAATTTTTAAACTTGCAGTAGGGTTTTAACACGCAACCAGCACTCGAGAAAGACTTCTACTCCCACTACTAGCGCTACAAGGGATAGAAGCGTCTAACTAACCTTGGTTTAGTATACGTTTTCTCCTCCAGCCATTCTTTCTTCGTGCTTCACGATTACCCAAACTGCATGAATACTACCGGGAAGCCAACCCAGAACCGTAAGCAAAATGTTGATGAATAAAGTTGGGCCAACACCAACTGTCAGAAAAATGCCTAAAGGAGGCACGAGAAGACCAGCCAGAATCCGGAGTAATTTCATGAGACTACTTCAACTTTCTTATTTAAACTCTTATTAGTCTTATTCTCCTAAATCAAGTAATTGAAGACCTCCCCCTAACGAATTATCTTCGTTTTGATAGATGGTATACAAAACTGCATTCATCTTTCTAGCTTGCAAACTAAAAAAGGAGGAACAGCATCTAGCTTTCCTCCTTTTTTTAATCTCTATCAATTTTACTTCTCTGGATAGAGATTAACCTTGAGTTTTCAAGTCACTACTGCTGCCGGTTAGTACACCCGCGTTTCTCTCAGCAAAATATTTGCTGATGAAAGTATTCGCAAAAGATAGAACGACGGGTGCCAACAGAAAAGCTAAAATCCCATGCATACTAAATCCGGGAACCAAAATTGAAGCCACCCAGAAACATATCCCGTTAACGACGAGCGAAAATGTTCCTAAGCTGACGAAGTTAAGCGGCATAGATAGGAGAGATAGAGTCGGCTTAACTCCAGCATTGACCAAGCCAATCGCTACAGCAGCAATTAAAGCAGCAGGAAATGTAGCAATATTAACACCTGGAACAAGTAAATCAACAATTAGTAGGCTAAGAGCCGTAGCTACCCAGGTAAAAAGCGTTCCCATCATGGTTTTTTTCCTTAAATTGACACAATAGAAAATTTTAAAGTCCTGATACTATGCTCAGCGATCGCCTAGCCTTCAACCTCCCTACGAAGGTAGATTTTTCTAGAAGCGATCGCCTGTTGCCTTGGTGTTTTAGTGTCTTGGTCGTTGATTACACACAAGATGTAGATAAGGTAGTTCCTCTCGCCAGGAGAAGGCAGTAAATCTCAATACAATCAGGACAACTTAAGCTAAGTGAAATTAGTGATGTATAGGATGGGTGAGCGATAGCGAAATCTATGCAGGGGTTGGCTTTCCCAAGCCAAATACCACTTGCGTGCGGGGGGTTCCCCCGCACGCAAGTGGCTCTCCAACCTACGAACATCTTCAATTTAATTGCATCCGCTTACTTATTGTTGAGGTGCAGTTATGCTGACGTTATTCGTTGAGCTATCCAATACTATCCAGCCAGATTTCCCGTCTAAATTCTCTGCACTATTTGCCACTTTAAAATAGAGCTTCTCGCCGCCACGAGTTTCAACAGCAAAATCGGCTTTTTCCGCATAAACCACTTTAAATCCTCGGTCTCTCAGACAATACATCGCCCAAGCTTTCAGCGTGTGCTTGTGTGGTTCATATTGAATCGGAGGCTTGTTTAACGCCTCTTCCATCACCTTAATTAGCTGCACTGGTTGCACGCTCCACTAGATACTTTCCCTTTTAGTTTCTTCTGGATCGCAGCGAATTTCAATCAGGAATCCATCCGGGTCGTAAAAGTAAATGCCTCGTCCGGTGGGACGGCTGACAGGGCCATGATCGATGGGCACTTGATTTTGTTTTAGCACCTCGACCGCCCGCTCGAACAACTGCGGGTCGATGTCAAAGGCGAGGTGATTGGCGCGGGTAAAAGCGCGATGCGGGTCATTGTCTGGGGGTGGCAAATCCGGCTCCCAAAACAAGTCGAGGACGGTACCATCGGGGGTGACGAAATTGGTAACTTTGCCTGATGCTACAAGCGATCGCAATGTGGTCGGCACTTCTTCACCCGTCAGTTCGTACAAACCCAGGATACCCCCGTAGAAGTGGCGGGAAGCTTGCAAATCGTGGACGTTCAAGGCAATGTGGTGGACTCGCCGCAGATCCCCTGCGGAAAGGGCAGTGTTGACGGATTGGGGGCTAGATAGCATGACAGAAAAGACTCCTTTCGTTACTTTCGATAGAAGCAAGACTTTTTTCTTTAAGTCTATTATTCAAAATAAAAATTATCATGCCCTTTGATTACACTTTAGATTTTAAGGCAATCGATTTTCGCTCTTCTCCCGAACTTTATCGAGTGGGTAAGGGCGAGCAGGGGGTGCTTTTGGTAGAACCCTACAAATCAGAAATTCTTCCCTACTGGCGCTTTAAAACTCCAGAGATTGCCAGAGAATCGAGCGAAAAAATTTACCAGATGTTTCTGGATTACCTAGAACAAGATGATTTTGTTGGCGCTGATATGGCACGGAAGTTTTTACAAATGGGTTATACGCGATCGCGCAGATATGCCAATCATAAAAGCGGCAGAAAATTTAAGTCAAATCCTCAAAAAGAAACTTCTAAAGAAGCCCTGCTTCAAGCAAGGAAAGATATTTTACCCAATGAAGTAGATCCGGTGAAAGCTGAATCAGCCGCAATCTTTAAAGAGAAATGGATGCAAGCAAAGATAAATGAGAAATATTTACAGCTTTTAGCGAAGCACAAACAGATGTACGAGTAAGGATGAAAGAGAATAATCTTAGCAAATAGAATTCGCAGCTTCGCCAGCCTTCCTATGTCAGTTCAAATACTGACACATAATCAACTCAGAGTTTTCGGAAACGCTTTCTACATTGGTGTTGTATACAATTAGTTTACCGAGAACAATCAAAATGAGTAATAGCCGGAAATCAATTTTATTTTTTAGCTTATTTCTCACCCTTTTGGGAACAATCACCTCTGGGAAACACGTCCTAGCGATCGCCCAATCTTCAGAATCAACCCAGCGACTAACTGTATCACAGACATCACCCTCCAAATTGGCACAGCTTTCTTCTACATGTACCTATGACGATAGAAAAACCGTAGAAACTGTGAAAGACAAAAAGGGTAAAGTGACACTGGTTGGTGAAACTTATGTCATCGTAACTGAAGGACAGGATGGTATAAGATATGCAACTTGTAATCTTCCTGATAGTTTCAAGGCAGAAGGAAAAGCAATTACATTCAGTGGTGAAGTAAAAGAAATCTATCCTAATGAACGTTGGGCAGCTACACCGTTAAAAATTACAGCAATCGCATCCAGCACCCCAACTTCGACCCCAACCCCAACCCCAGTTCAATCTATTCAAAGCCTATCGAATGGTAACTACACCTTTTGTAGCAAACCTCCCTCAGGCACCGGGAACCAACAGGGTGTAGATTTAGGGCATTGTTATGTATTTGGGAAGAAAGGAAATCGCCTAGTCGGAGACCTTTACGATACCAAAACTTTGGGCGAAGTAACCGCTTGTGTTAGCGGTGTAGTTAATAAGAGAACTGTTAGCGGCGAAGCGATAGAAATTGTCGGAGATATTGGTCGGCAAAATATACCGCCAAACTCATCAGGCACCCGGTTAGTTAATTGGGACAATCAGGGTTACTTGAAAGTTGCGAGAGCTACTGTAATTGGCAGGCTGAATAGCCCTGGCAGGAACAATGTCAGAAAAGTTCGCTATCGTTCTGCTTTGCTTAACTTAAATGGTTTTTATCGCCACAATCAACTGAAACAAGCACCTACAAACTGTTTAAAACGCTAAGAAAGGCAACCGCTAAAAGTAAGCGATCGCATTCTCAATAACAGTAGGTTAAACCCAACAACAAAGAAACCCAACCAATGCTTAATCGAGTTGGGTTTCTTTGCCGCATTCCAACTTAAATTTTGATTGATAGTAAAACTTTACTACCAATATTTGTATCAATAATCCTCAAATTGATAAATTTATTAATTCAACTTGTCTCCCGTTGAATGAGTATACTTCTGATACCCATTGTTTGTTGGATAATTATTTGTTGGATACAAAGCATTGGATTTGAATAATTGTCCCGATTGGATAATCGCAATAGCGATGGGTTCTAAAGCTTTTGTCCAGCTGTCTCTGATTCGCTGCTGCTCTTCCGGGGTGGGGTTGGTGCTTAACCGTTGAATTTCAGCCAGGACAATTGCTGGTAGTTGCTCGTAGAAACTCATTGCTAGTTCACTACCTACCTGATTCAGCAACAGTTGCACTAAAGCAGAGCTGTTCATTACATCATTCTCAACACTACCCGTTGCACCAGTGGCAGTTGCACTAGCGGCAGTTGCACTAGCGGCAGGGGGCGGATTTAATTGGGGGATAGCATCAACGGGAGATACAGGGGTTTTAACAGGCTCAGCAGGACTTTGAAGCGTGTCCCTGGCATCTTCAATCGGAGGTTGAACAATCACAGCAGGACTTTGAAGTGTGTCCCTGGCATCTTCAATCGGAGGTTGAACAATCGCAGCAGGACTTTGAAGCGTGTCGCTGCCATATTCAATAGGAATAGTAGGTTGAACAGGCACAGGACCTTTATGCGTATCCCAGGGGTCTTCAATCGTAGGGTGAACACCCGTAGCAGCGCCTTTAAGGCTGTCGATTGCACCTTCAATCGTAGGGTGAACACCCGCAGCAGCACCTTTTATTACTAAATCCGCAGCACCTTCAACAATCGCTTTAATACCCTCACCTACACTTTTACCAGTAAACGCCGCAGCAGCTGCACTGACTACAGCACCAAAGGTTGCTCCAGCTAAAGCAGCATTCGCCACACGCCTGCGGGTGCCTGTTGGCTGAACACCAGACTCTTCTGTAGCCGCGTCAGTCTCTTCATTCGCTGCATCTGACGCAGCATCACCGCCATCTCCGCTAGTGTCTGCTGGAGGAACGCTGGACTGTGCCGGAATCCGGTCAGTATTTTCGTCATGCCGATCAAAAGGCTGATTGCTCTGTGTCATAATGCCCCGTCTCCTGCCTACCAAAACGGCTTAACGATCTGAAGTCACTGCTACTGCTAATTTAGCGATCGCACGTATAGACTTACACCGACCTCAAGGGAGACATCCTTAAATACCCAGCAAGGTATAGCCATATACGATGATTGGGATTCCATATCTACAACTACAGATGCAATAGGTGTTGAGTCATGTCTGCCTTTAGCTCAGTTAAATCCTTCTTGAGGCTCGTTAGAGTTGCAATAGATAACGAGCTACAGCAAAACGATATTTAGATGCTTGGGGGCAAAAGAGACAATGATGACTAATAATACGCCAAATTTCGAGAGACGTGACGAAAATGCTGGCTCTAGCGAGACAGCTCAACCTTATATTCGTACAGAAAGCACAACTCAACCTAGTGGAATAGCAAGAGCAGAAAACAGCCCTACGATTACATCTCAATCTGTTGCTCGGCAACAATCCACTGACATCAATGCTCGGCAACAACCCACCGACATCAATGCTCGGCAACAATCTACCGACATCAATGCTCGGCAACAATCCGGCAGTATGAATGCTGGACAACAATCTAGCAGCATGAATCCAGCCTTATCTAGAGCGCTGATGGGAGGACTCATCGGTGCTACCTTAGGGACACTAGCCGGTCTGGTAGCTGGTAGGAGAACATCTGAGGGTGTGAAACACGCTGCCAAAGGTGTTGGCGATGCGACAAAGACTATTGCTGGCGGTGTTAACCAGACTGCAAAAGGTGTTGGCGAAGCAGCAAAGACTGTAGCTGGCGGTGTTGGTCAGACAGCCAAAGGTGTTGGCGAAGCGGTTAAGAGTGTAGCTGAAGGCGTTAACTACGCTGTAGTAGGCACATTACAAGATACCGCTGAAGGTGTTAGCCAGGCTGTAGTAGGTACATTGGACGCAGTAAAGGGTACAGCTTCAAATGCTAAGCAAGTTGTAGCAGGTGCCGCAGACCAGCTACAGGATAAAACTGAGGATGCCAAGCAATCTGCAATCAGTGGATTGGACGCAGTTCAGGATGCCGCTGAGGATATCAAGCCATCTTACGAGCAGAACGTCAAGGTAGCTAAAGAGCATCCGGTGATCAGTACGCCGCAGGTCACGACAACTGCGAACATCGGCATGGAAAGGGACATGGATATGCAGACAGCATATATTTCCGGCCCAGATGAGGAAGATGTGGTTAATCGAAATAGGTTTTCAGAGACTGAAACCTCACTAGATCCTAATGCAACCTATCTCCAAGAAGGGGAAGGTTCTGGTTTCCAACGTTATGAAGATACTGCTGACATTTAGAAGCAAGTCTTGATGACTGCGAATGATTGATAGAAGGGTTAGGAGTTAGGAGTTAAGAGTTGGAAATTGATAACTCATAATTCATGACTCCTAACCTTTATCAATTGTCCCTGAAAAACAACCCTTGCAAATTAGAATAAAATTGTAATTAGTTGGGTTTGAACTAAGCGTTAGCAAAGGATATTTCCGCATTTGCTTAGGTTAAGAGAATATCGCTTTTTTCCCATTTAAGCAAGCGGCTATCATCAGTATCTATTTAAGTAGAAAGGAGACGATTTTTATGATTGATAATGACAAGGTTTTGGGTGAAGATGAAATATTTGTTGAACAAATCCCACACGAATATGATGCTCCTCCGGCAGACACAGGCATGAATAATGCCTTGACTAAAATAGCGATTGGAGCATTCATTGGTGCTACGGTGGGTGCGATAGCTGGTGCTATGGCGAATAAGGGTGCTGTTGATCGGGTAAACCAGACTGTAAGAAATGCAGGAAATGCAGTCAAAAATGCCGCTGACGGTGTTAACCAAACTGTAAGAAGCGTAGGTGATGGTGTAAAGAACGTAGCTGTCAGCGTTAACGACACAGTAATCGATGTAGGGGACAAAGTTAAGGGCGTCACCCAGGATGTTAATTACACCGTAAAAGATACCCTTAGCACAGTTAAGGGTACAGCAGAGAATGTTAACGAAACTGTGAAAGGTACAGTGGATGTACTCAAGGATGCAGCGGATAATGTTAACGAGAATGTCAGAGGTGCGGGAGAAGCATTGAAAGGTGCATCTGAGGATGCCACTCCATCTGAACCTCAGATTGTCAAGGGGCCTGATAAGCAGGTAAAATACATTTTAGTGCCAGTAGAAACTGAAGGGAATGTTTGATAAACCAAACTTCGAGGAAGGGGAAGTTTAGGAATAAATACTTGAAGTGTTGCTTTTGCAACTGGACAAATTTTTGTCGTCAGAACAAATTTTAATTAGAAGCGATCGCTTTCCGGAAAATGGAAGCGATCTCTTCTTTTTTTCTAATAAAAAGGGTAGATTGAGGCTTGACTTTTATTAATTGTAGAAATTTTAAGAGATTAGGAATTGATTAAGGGCAGTGCCGTTTCAATTTTTCCAAGTAGCTCCATTTTTTCTGTGTCATCACACCAAGAAGATTTGATAGCATTTTTAATCAAATTTACAATATCATCCAAAGAAAATCCTAATTTTTCAACCAACATTCTATACTCGTAACCTAAAGTCGAATTAAACATTTTTGGATCGTCAGTATTAACCGTTATCAGCAGTCCTTCCTCGTATAATTTTTTAATCGGGTGGAGTGAGATGTCAGCAACGACTCCTGTTCTCAGATTAGAGATAGGACACATCTCTATGGGGATTTGCTCTGACTTCAAAAAGGATACTAATTCTGGATCGTCTATCGCACGTACACCATGCCCAATACGATCCACTTTTAAGCTGCGAATGGCTCCCCAGATACTCTCAGAACCTGCTGCTTCACCCGCGTGGGCAGAAGTTTTAAATCCCAAGTTTCTCGCTTGCTCGTAAACCGCTTCGTAGGGTTCGGGAGGAAATGTTTGTTCCGAGCCACCGATGCCAATTCCCAAGACTCCAAGATTTTTTACCTCGTGAATCTGCTTTACCCAAGTCATTCCCTGTTCCGGTCCGAAATCTCGAATCAGATCGGCTACTAAATTCACTGTAATTTTATCGGCATGAACATCCAAACCTTTGCGAATTGCTTCTGTGAGTTTCTGGGGTTCCAGTCCATGCCTAATAAAATCGCCTGGAGAATAAAAAGCTTCCACATAAATAATATTTTGAGAAGCTAAATCCTCAGCAACTTTACTGGCAATCAATGTAAAATCTTCGTATTCTCGTAAAAAGTTGTTCTTCCAAACCCAGGTGTCAATAAAATGTTGGAAATCTTTGTATTGAAATTTTTGCTCCATCTGGGAGAATGAACCAACGGAAGAAACGGCATTATACTTTTCTATAAGTTGCCAAAGGGCTGTGAGGGGAATTGCTCCCTCCAGATGAAGATGAAGTTCAACTTTGGGTAATTGGTGCAGAGTATCATTTAGCAACATATTCTTAAAATGAAAAGTAATTTTTATCGGCGTCAGATGACGCAATTTTATCGCTCAAAAATCGCCAACTCTATTTATTAGAGTTACTTTGCCTAAAGGTTATTATCTTCCTCCAAGTGGTTCACCCGATTGGGTGACAGTATGGACAGATAGCTCCCAGGTGAGAATATAGCGGGCAAGCTAGTTGAGTCCAATACAAACCTAACCCCCAGCCCTTCCCTAGTGGGAAAGGGGAGTAAGACTTAAATTAAAGCCTCTCTCCTCCTAGGACAGAGGTTTGGAGAGAGGTCAAAAATGTACTGCATCCAACTGAGAACGGCTATATCTCATTGATATTCCTTGGCAGTAAGGGTGCCTTTACACACAATTAGTTTTCTGTCAATGTGGAAGCGATAAAAATAATTCGTGGATGGGTGTTTTAGGATGATCATCACAGAAGTGTCTGATTCGTAACTGCTGAACACATCCGATGCTGAACATTCCTCAACTACTAGCACAAGAGCTTTCCCTCAAACCTTCTCAGGTGCAAAGTGCGCTGGAACTTTTCGCCGAGGGGTCAACGATTCCCTTTATTGCTCGTTATCGGAAAGAGCGTACTGGCACAATGGACGAAATCCAGCTTCGCAACCTGTCGGAGCGATTTACCTACCTGACGGAGCTAGAAGAGCGCAAGGCGGCGATTCTGGAAGCGATCGCATCCCAAGGTAAACTGACCGATGAGCTGAAAGCTAAAATCGAATCCTCTGTGCAAAAAACCGAACTAGAGGATCTTTACCTACCCTACAAAACGAAGCGACGGACACGCGCCACCATCGCTAGGGAAAAAGGACTGGAACCCCTGGCAGAGTTCATCAAGTCGCTGAACAATCGCACTGCTCAGCCTGCATCCTTGGAGGCTGAGGCAACAAAGTATATTTCTGAAGAAAAGGGAGTGAAGACGGTGGAGGAAGCGCTTAAAGGTGCTTCTGACATTCTGGCGGAGGCGGTGTCTGAAAAAGCTGAGGTGCGATCGCATCTACGCGACTATTTGATGAACGAAGGGGTATTCGTCTCGCGCATCAAAAACGATCATCCCGAAGGTTCCACCAAATTTGAGATGTACCGAAATTTCCAGGCTTCGGTAAAAAATATTGCGCCGCACAACTTGCTGGCACTGCTGCGAGGCGAGACGGAGGAAGTATTGAACTTAGAACTTTCCTTCGATGAAGAAGTTGTCCTGTCGTATTTGGAGTCGCAGGAAATCCAAACGAAAGTCCCTGCGGTGAGAGACTTTTATCGGGGAATGCTCAAAGATGCCTTCAACCGTTTGATGAAAGCTTCCCTGATTAGCGAAGTGCGTGCTGATAGAAAAGCTTATGCAGATGTCGAGTCGATTAAGACATTTGAAAGTAATTTGCGGGAGTTGCTGCTGTCGAGTCCAGCGGGATTGAAGCCAACGCTGGCAATCGATCCGGGATTTCGGACTGGCTGCAAAGTTGCCGTTCTTGATGAGACGGGGCAATTTTTAGAATACCAGGCTGTCTTTCCCCATCAAGCAGCCGAGCAGCGATTGAAGGCTGCTAGCACTCTCAAGAAATTGATTGAAAAGTACAATATTCAACTGATAGCCATCGGTAATGGCACTGCCGGACGGGAGACGGATGAGTTCGTTGCAGAAATTCTCAAGACGATGGATCTCAAACCGATTAAAGTCATGGTGAATGAGTCGGGAGCATCGATTTATTCTGCGAGTGATGTCGCGATCGCAGAATTCCCCGATCTGGATATTACCGTTCGCGGTGCCATCAGCATCGGTCGTCGCTTGCAAGATCCCTTAGCCGAACTCGTCAAGATTGACCCCAAATCGATTGGCGTCGGACAGTACCAACACGATGTCGATCAAAAATTACTGAAAACGAAGCTAGATGACACGGTAGAAAGTTGCGTGAACTATGTCGGTGTGGATTTGAACACTGCCTCAAAAGAACTTTTGACCTTTGTTTCCGGGATGACACCAACGGTTGCCAAAAATATCATCACCTATCGCAACAAGCAGGGTGCATTCAAAAACCGCCGGGAATTGATGAAAGTGCCAAAATTAGGGCCAAAAGCCTTTGAACAGGCGGCTGGTTTCTTGCGGATTCGCGCTGGCGAAAATCCTTTAGATAATACAGCCGTACATCCTGAGAGTTATGGGGTTGTACAAGCGATCGCTAAAGATTTAAATGTACCGTTGGAGCAAATTACGCAAGTTGCAGAAAAGCTCAAGTCAACCAACTTGAAGAAATACGTCACCGATACCGTCGGCGAACCGACGCTGCGCGATATTATCAGCGAACTAGAAAAGCCGGGAAGAGATCCCCGCGCCGAGTTTAAATATGCCACTTTTAAAGAAGGAGTCAAAGAAATCAAGGATCTCCAAATTGGTATGGAGCTGGAAGGGATTGTGACGAATGTTGCTAACTTTGGCGCGTTTGTCGATATTGGCGTTCACCAAGATGGTTTGGTGCATATTTCGCAACTCTCTGACCGATTTGTAGACGATCCAAAACAAATTGTCAAAGTCGGACAAGTTGTGAAAGTGCGAGTTCTAGAAGTCAACGAGCAGTTGAAACGCATTAGTTTGTCAATGAAATCAGCAGGTGAAGCGAGTGGCGGAAGTAGTGTGAAAAAAACAAGCGATCGCATGCAACAAAAATCACCCACACTGAACGACTTAAAAACAAAGTTTGGTAGAAAATCGTAAGCTTGCAACTTCCTAGCTCGATCCCCCCAACCCCCCTTAAAAAGGGGGGCTAAGATTCTTAATACTTTGGCAATATTGGGTAAGCTCTAAATAAAAAAATACTTTTTTATTTACAGACTCTGATTTTTATCAAGTTTTTTTTGTTTAGAAATGAAAAATGTTGGTCTTAGCTTCCCTTAAAAAGGGGGGTTGGGGCGCTCAAATATAGCAGCAGCCCAAAATTATCTTATCCCTCCATCTTTTGAAATACCATCAAATGCTGCTGAGGTAAAAAGCTTTTTGTTTCCAACCATTGCAAACCCACTGCTGCCATTTCTTTACGCACTTGCTTTTGAGTCATTTTGTGCAGCGCTTTGATCAGAATAAACGGATTTTCACCGCGATACTCAACTAAAACTACACGTCCACCTGGTTTAAGCGCCTTCACAAGTGCTTCCATCACTTCTCTGGGATACTCAAATTCGTGATAAGCATCCACCATTAACGCCAAATCGACACTTGCTGTCGGCAGATTTGGGTCTTTAATTGTGGCTAAAATTGGCTCAACATTCGTAATATTTCCCTCTTTTTTCATAAAATTAATCATGTCGAGCATCTCCGGCTGAACATCCACCGCCAGCACCTTCCCTTGTGACACGAGGGGAGCAATGCGAAAGCTCATGTATCCCGTCCCAGCTCCGATATCTACCACAATATCAGTAGGTTTCAAGTCAAGGGCATTCACCACTTTAGAAGGTCGCTCTTCAGCTTCTCGACTCGGTCGTTCCAGCCAAAATGCTCCCTCATGTCCCATTACTTTAGCAATTTCTCGACCCATGTAAAACTTGCCAATGCCTTCTGAGCTGTGGTTGCTTCGTTCCTGATAAATCGCGTTATCAGAAGCTATTGTATTTGTTAGTCCCGTGTCAGCAGGATTAAGCAAGAAACCGCCTATCATTACCAAAATAATCACTGCTACACGTAATTTTTTCAAAATTTCCATCCTTGGTTTACCTAAGTATGTCTCTGCTTTGTGCCCCAAAGCTCAACTTAGCACTCAGACAGTCAAGAGCATATCATCCGATTCCTTAAAATCTTCGGAATTCCCGAAGAAACGGCTATATGAAGAATCGGATGTATTAGGAAGTAGCTGGTGATGCGATCGCGGCATCGACTAATGGGCTAATCCCACTCGGAGATTCTCAAAGCACCGCTGGACGCCCATTTAAGTTGAAATTTCATCATTAAGTGCGCTTCGATCTGCCAGTGCGAGTGTCAGTCCTCAACCTGCCTTATTCGTTATGCTGTTTGGCATTCATGTGACGAATAATCCAATAACTAATTGAAAGAGATAATAGGGCAATTCCCAACCCAATTATGTCAACCCCTGATGTTTTTTCCAAGTCTAGAATAATAATTTTTCTGGCAACAGCGATTATAGAAGTAACAATAACTAATTCAACTTGAATAACGTGTTTTTTTAGATATGCAGTGATATTTTCTAATATTTCAAGAGCAATCAAAACATTCAAAAACAATCCAAATATTTTGAATAATGTTTTAGTAAAAGGCTCATCTGGTTGACCAATCAGCGTTTGTACCAAAGACAAGCCTAGATTCCAAATTGCTAACAAGATAACTAATATCATAGCAATTGAAAGAATTTTGGAAACTATACCCTCTATATTTTCTAGCTGGTGCAAAAAGTTTTCATCTCTGAAAGCTGCTCTGATTTGTTTTGTTAACTTTTTGCCTATCCGCATTTTGCTAGTCTCTTTTTATAGATACACCATTGAGATTGTTTGAAAAGCGTTAGTATTTTTTATGATTAACGCGCTAAAAGGCAAAAGGAAAAAAAGGAGCGTTATTTTTCCTTTTGCCTGTTGCTTTATTCGTCGTGGGCGAAGCGATTGTAGAGAAAATCTAGAGCGTGATTCCGGAGTTTGTAGTATTGCGGATCTTCCATAATGCGGGCGCGATCGCGCGGACGCGGAAAAGGTATTTCCATTACCTCACCAATTTTAGCGTGAGGCCCATTCGTCATCATCACCAATCGATCTGCTAGAAATAGAGCCTCATCAATATCGTGAGTGATCATCAACACCGTCGCCCGGTTGTCGTTCCAAATTTTTAGCAGTTCTTCCTGTAATTCTTCCTTAGTAATTGCATCCAACGCCCCAAAAGGCTCATCCAAAATCAATACTTGGGGGCGAATCGCCAAAGCACGAGCAATACTCACCCGCTGTTTCATCCCGCCTGATAGTTGAGGTGGCTTTTTGTCAGCAGCTTCTGTGAGTCCTACCATTGCTAGATGATCTCGCACTATTGCCCTTTTTTCAGCTTCCGGTTTATTAGGATAAACTGCGTTAACAGCCAGGTAAATGTTTTCAAACGCAGTCCGCCAAGGCAACAAAGCGTAATTCTGGAATACTACCATGCGGTCTGGTCCCGGTTGGGTGATGCGCTTAGAGCCAACCCGCACCTCGCCGCTGCTGGGCGTATTGAAACCCGACACCATGTTGAGCAGTGTCGATTTACCACAGCCAGAGTGACCGATGAGGCAGATAAACTCGCCTTGCTGTACGGTAAGGTTAACGTCTTCCAGCACCGTGTAAGGACCTTTTGGTGTTGGATAAACTTTGGATACGTTCTCAATCACCAAAAACGGTGAACTAGGGGATTTTTGAGTGTTGAGTGTTGAGTTTTGAGTTAAAGAATTTGAGGTTTGAAAGTTAAAAGCTTGCATGGCTGTAGAAGGAGTAAATAAACTGTGGGAGCAAAACTAGGGGATTTCTAATCGCGGCTACACAGGCGAAACTCTACAAAAGTGGGTTTCAAATTCAATCCACGCAGGCGGACAAGAGTTTGTATAGCCGCGAATGACCTTCGCTGGGGTTTCTATTAATTAAGCTGCCGTCTTTGTCCTGGAATCGATGACAACTTCCGCAACTGAAAAGTCCTGCTTAATTGCCAGACTGTTGAGGTAGGAAATTGGGTCATCGGCGTTAAAGGGAGTGCCGTCAAAAAGTTGAATTGCGCCGCGAGTGTAACTAATGTCAAGACCCAGTTCTCGCGCTGCTGTACTGAACGCACCAACTCGACAGACTCGTTCCAGGATTTCTACCCAATTTCTGGGGAAAGGAGTATCGCCCCAACGAGCTAGCTGTGTCATAATCCAAAGTTGCTCAGTGCGACTGGGACGGTTGACTCCACCTTCACCGTAAAACTGGTGATGGGCATACTCGCGCATGGGATGCTCTAAGCTACAGGCAGAGTAGTTTGGTTCTCCCATCTGGATGTAAGCCAAATCGGTGCTTACATACTCCCGTCGCGCCAAAATCTCCCGAATTTCTTGGGCATTAGCCATATCTGCACAGTATTTGCAAGCCTCTAAGAGAGCTTTAACTAAGGCAATGTGGGTGTTCGGATAAGCTGCTGCCCAGTCTTCCCGCACTCCTAGAACTTTGCCTGGGTGTCCCAGCCAAATTTCTAAGTCTGTCGCAATAGTAAAGCCAATTTCTTCCTCGGCGGCGCGGAGGTTCCAAGGTTCCCCGACGCAGTAACCGTCAATCGTTCCGGCTTGCAAATCCACTACCATTTGGGCGGGAGGAATGGTTTTTAGGGATACGTCGCGGTCGGGGTCAATGCCACCAGCTGCCAGCCAGTAACGCAGCAACAGGTTGTGCATGGAACTGGGATGCACCATTCCCATCCGGTGCTGACGATCGGGAGTGCGACGCAGGTAATCTTTAAAATCAGATAAGGTGTACACGCCTTCCTCGTAGAAGTGCTTGGCAAGGGTGATGGCGTTGCCGTTGCGGGTCATGGTCAGGGAGGTGACGACCGGAACGGAGCGGTTTTCATGACCTCCCAGAGTTAACCAGAGAGGCATTCCGGAGGGCATCTGGGCGGCATCTAAATATCCGCCAGTCATGCCGTCGGTGATTCCCCGCCAGCTGGTTTCACGCATCAGGTTGACTTCATCAAGTCCATGCTTGGTAAAGAAACCTTTTTCTTTAGCGACAGCTAGAGGCGCACAAGCGGTTAGCGGTAAGAAGCCAATATCGAGATTAACTTTTTCTAGACCATGACGAGCGATCGCTGTCGTCTTCCTCGCCCGAATTTTCTTAATCCGTTTCTGCTGATTGAGGAAGTAAATCATCTCACTTCGCAAGCTGTAGTAGCTGGGATGTTCTACTACTTCCATCCGCTTGCGGGGTCGGGGAATATCAACTTCTAGAATTTGACCAATCTTGGATTCTGGCCCATTGGTGAGCATTACAATTCGGTCAGATAACAGTACCGCCTCATCGACATCGTGAGTCACCATGACGGCGGTGACTTGGTTTTCTTCGCAAATTTTCATCAGCTGTTCTTGCAAGTTCCCCCGCGTCAGTGCATCTAATGCACCAAACGGTTCATCTAATAGGAGTAACTTGGGACGAATCGCGAGGGCGCGGGCGATCGCTACCCTTTGTTTCATTCCACCGGATAATTGAGCGGGTGGCTTATCGGCAGCATGACGCAACCCTACCATATCGATATGCTGCTCAACGATTGCTTTGCGTTCCCCGGCTGGCAAATCTTTCATCACCGAGTTTACAGCTAACGCAATATTTTCCCGTACTGTGCGCCAAGGCAATAGCGAATAATTTTGGAATACTACCATCCGGTCAGGGCCAGGTTTAGTAATGCGTTGCCCTTCCAGCGTCACTACACCTTCAGTTGGCAAATCTAAGCCTGCCACCATGTTTAACAAAGTGGATTTACCACAACCGGAGTGACCAATTAGAGAGACAAATTCTCCCTTTTTTATCTGGAGGTCTATTCCTTTGAGGGCGACATAGGTGCCACCTCCGGTTAGCGAAAAAACTTTATCAATTTGGTCAACAGCAACAAAAACGCTCATGGTAGTTGGTGATTGGTAATTGGTAATTGGTGATGACTAACGGGTGATTGGTAGTAGGTAATAGGTAGTAAGTAGGCGCTTTTTACCCATTACCCAGTCCCTACTTCTGTCCTTCGGGTAAAATCCGCGTTTCGATCCAACCCATCGCTTTATCTAGCAGCAGACCAACAACACCGATGTAGATTAAAGCCAAGATAACTTCGCTAACTGCGTTATTCTGATAAGCTTCCCAGATAAAGAAGCCAATCCCAACAATCCCGGACATCACAATTTCTGCTGCGATAATTGCCAACCAAGCCAAACCGATTGCAATTCTCAAGCCTGTGAAAATGTAGGGTAAAGCAGCAGGAATGAGAATATTGAAGAAGTATTCTTTCCGTGAAAGCTGCAAAACTTTGGCAACGTTGTTGTAATCTTGAGGGATTTGCTTCACTCCTACCGCTGTATTAATCAAGATAGGCCAAATAGCGGTGATAAAAATTACGAAAAGAGCGGCTGGTTCGTTTTGGCGCAATGCTGCCAAAGAAATTGGTACCCAAGCTAGAGGCGGTACAGTTCGCAATAACTGGAAGAGGGGATCTAAAGCTTTGGACATCATTTTATTCGTACCAATCAAGATGCCCAAGGCAATACCAATAACCGCTGCTAAGGAGTAACTAATAGCAACTCGTTGTAAGCTAGCGAGAATCTGCCAAAACAAACCTTTGTCCGTACCACCTCGGTCATAAAAAGGCCAGAAAATTAGTATCCAAGTATCTTTGACAACCTGGATTGGCCCTGGAAGGGTTGCCCCCGGAGTCCAAGAAAACAGCTGCCACAAGAGGAGGAAGATAGCGATCGCAATAAATGGCGGTATCAGGTCGGGAAATTGTTTGTTCAAGCGGGATAACCAAGCGTTCTGGGAAGCAGTTGCAGGGCGTCTTTGTAGCGTTGTCATGGACAGTGTTCTCCTAAACTTTACTAATTGACTAAGGGGTAGTTGGTCTATTGGTTGCTGTCTGTTGTCCGTTGTTTGTTATCAACTAACTGCTGACAACCGACTAAGCTTTCACCTTTTTGATTTTCAGTTGTTGCAGGTAAGCTGTGGGATTCTCTGGGTCAAACTTGACACCATCAAAAAATTCTTCAACGCCACGAGACGTACTTGTAGGAATGTCCGCAGCAGCAATTCCAGCTTCTTTGGCAGCTTCTCGCCAAATGTCTTCCCGATTGACTTTATCAATAAGGGCTTTAGCATTTGCCAATGCAGATTCAGGCAAAAATCCCCAGCGGACGCTTTCTGTGATAAACCAAAGATCGTGGCTCTTATAAGGATAAGAAACACTTCCTTTTTCATCTTTCCAGTAAAGAGATGCCATTGATTTATCATCAATGACACGACCATCGCCCATGTCATATTTCCCCTGAAATGGTTCGGCTAAAATTTCGGATGGAAGATTAAAATAATTTCGTTCGCCAAGGATTTCAGCGGCTTCTTTCCGGTTGTCAAAATTATCTAACCACTGCTGCGCTTCCATCAGACCTTTCAAAAGTGCTTTGGTAGCTTTGGGATTCTTGTCAACCCACTCTGCTTTCATAGCAAAGTATTCTTCTGGGTGGCACTTCCAAATTTCCGCTGTCAATGCTGAAATGAAGCCAATCTTATCTTTAACAATTCGATAAGGCCAGGGGTCGCCTGTACTGAAAGCATCCATCGTTCCCGTTTTCATATTGGCAACAGTTTGAGCAGATGGTACGGGAATTAATTTAACTTCCGTATCTGGATCGATGCCGTTTCCTGCTAACCAGTAGCGAATCCAGAAATCCTGATTAACTTGTGCAAAAGTATAGGCGGCGCTGAAAGGAGTTTTTGCAGATTTGAGTCCATCAAAAAATGCCGTGGCCTTGTCCATTTTTAGCCCAAGGCCCTTTCCTTGATGCTTGCTAGCAATCGCAATTCCATTTCCATGAGTAATCAACTGAGCCAGCACGTACATGGGAATTTTCTGATTACCTTTGGTGATTAAGCCTTCAGTAATGAGATGCGGCATTGGCATCTGATATTGACCACCATCAACGCCGCCACCCGCTGAACCTATTTCGGTGTTATCCCGCATTGAACCCCAGGAAGCTTGCTTGGAAAGCTCAACTCCAGTCATGCCATACTTGGCAAAGAAGCCTTTTTCTTGAGCAATAATAAAAGGAGCTGCTTCTACAATTGGGATATATCCTAGTTTTACTTTATTAGTTTCCGGTGCTTGTTCTGGGCTAATGTTAGCGGCAGGCGTTGTCTGTGCTTGCGTTCTGTTGCTGAATTCCGGGGGATTTCCTAAACAGCCTTTGAGCAATAAAGACCCCATTGCGGATGCTCCAGCAGTTAGGATAAATTTGCGGCGTGAAAGTTTAGAAAATTCGCTCATAAAGTCTCCTTCCTACAATCTGGTTTAGTCTTTTGAACGGAAGAGCTATCTTAATTAAAAGAACGCTTTTTGAACGCAAAAGCCATGCCAATTAGAGGCATAACAAACCGATTTCCTAGAAGGGTCAAAGGTTTAATGCACTAAAATTGACGGTTGTTTGCTACAACCAAGTCGCGAACCTAGTGATAGATTTACGACAATTAGCTTTTGAAAAATTTGCTGAGGTTGGTCGCGCTAGCTTCTTTGCGTCAGGTAACGCTGCTTTTCCTCTGCGTTAAAGGTAAATATATCACCTTGATTAGTGAGCGCCTAGCTAAAAAGCGTTACTTATCAGTGGAATCTTCAATGGTATTTATAAATTTTTTCTTTAGATTAGACGCCATAATCAGCTAAACCAATAGGCTGATTAACGGGTGATTATCTAAACTCCTGAATTTGACCTAAAACCTAATTCAAGGCAGCGCGATCGCTCAAATTGCATACATCAGGCAGACTTGTTAATGAAAAATCCAATGGTAATCATAGAAATTTCCTTGGATGTCATCGCTCGACCGAATAAACAGCCTAATTAAGTTTTGCTTATTTAACCGATTTAATCAGGTTTATCAAATTTCTTCAACTTGAGGCGATCGCTGATGCTGAATGCATTGATCCCTCTAGCCTATCGGGAGAGCTAAAGTCATCTTCTATTTCCGCCTAATGCAGCAGACAGACTGGTGATTTTGGTAGATTACGATGTGAAGCGAGCAGCCAGGTTTTGGTTGGGTTTCGCTCCCACACAAGCCTAACGAACGGCTTTTCAAAGGTTTCAAGAGTTTTGGAGAGTCTTGCCGCTCGAAACCTCACCCCCAACTCTCTCTTTGCTTGCAGGGAAGAGCCGGGGTGGGGTAAAACTGGACTGCATCCAAACCAGAATTGCTGTATGCGAAAACTAAAATATTACGTAGCTTGCACCATTGATGGGTTTATTGCCCACGAAGACCACACAATTGATGGTTTTCCTCCGGAAGGCGAACACATAACCGATTATCTCGAATCGCTCAAGCAGTTTGATGTCGTTTTAATGGGACGCAGGACATACGAGTTTGGGCTAAAGCTCGGCGTGACTAATCCTTATCCAGCAATGAAGCAGTACGTTTTCTCGCGGACGATGAAGGAAAGCCCCGATGAGAATGTTGAACTCGTTTCAGACAATATTGCTGAATTGGTCAGAAAATTGAAAACTGAAACCGGCAAAGACATCTACCTCTGCGGTGGCGCGGATTTAGCGACAATGCTTCTTGGCGAAAACTTGATTGACGAGATCATCCTGAAGTTGAGTCCGGTACTGTTCGGATCGGGCATTCCACTTTTTTCGGGAGTCATCAAGCAAACAGCTGTAGAACTCACCGACAGCAAAATCTATGAAAGTGGTGTCTTATTGCTTCATTATCGGGTAAAGACTTGAAGTATTGAGGCTAACAGATTAGAAGAGATTATGGTTAAGCGATCGCAAATTCCTAACCCTGACGCAGGGATGAAACCAAAGAAGTTCATCGGGAGTAGGAGACTCTGATTGCAAGTCATAACGAGTAAGGCTTGACATCAAAAAATCTTTTGCTGGTTTTTGCACTTATGAATTTATTAGAAAATATTAATGCCGCAACTGCGGCATAATTAATAGTTAGACCAACAGCCGCTTGGCGAAGGGTTTGTGTAAAACCCGCTGCAAGCAATCCTTTTTTCATGAGAATTGCATTTGACTTTGCCGATCCGGATCAAGCTACCAAGTTCCCCAGCCATGGTTGGGCTAGGAATAGCCAGGGAGTTAAGGTTCTATGGTTGCCAGTTCTTAGATTGGTGCATCAGGCTCCAATTATTCGCAAGGCAAATGGTGTGTCAGACGATTTGTCTCCTGGTCAATGGTCAGAAATCAGGGCTTTCGTTGAAGCAATAAGGCGTCTTGTTCTCATACTTCGGGAGCTTCACAAGTGTGTTCGGATCGGGTCAGCTCTGGGGTTCGACGAGCAGGATCAAGAGAAGTGGAATGCCAGCCAGGAAGCGAGTTTGTTAATTCCATTGTTCGTTGACCAGGCTTTCGTTTATACCAGGAGGATTGCAGACCATTTCGCTAGGGCAAGCCGTTACGCTCTCTTTAAGAATCCAGGCTCAGCTCCAAGGGAGTATAAAAAACTTCGATTGTTTGTTGCCGACAAAGCCAAGTTGCAGCGACTATCTCCAATTTGTGACCTTGACTGTTTACAAGGAGCTTTTGCAAACCACTCAGGTTGGCTTGACAAACTCCGGGACTCTATTGATGAGAGTGGCGGAACACAAAAAGGCATTCGCGATATCATAGAACATCATCCGACTCATGTCACCGTATCCCATCACAAAGTAGGTGATGATCCATGGGAAGTGATTGCTAGTCTTGGAGAACCTGGTGTCAATTCTAGCTTTCGGACAGATTTGCTTCCTACACTGAAAGACATTATTGCTGGGCTTAGCTGTCTTTGGACAGAAGTTTGTATTGTTACTGGTCTGCCAAAAGCTGAGTGCCAGTGGGTTGCACCTTATGGCGATGGAGTATTACTTACGGGAAATGATGACGATTACACTGGCTTCTGGCCCGAAATAAAAAGCTAGAGACAGGTTCAGTGGTTGGGTGACAGATGCCAAACTGCGGCGAAGTATGCTTGGTTGCATGAGTCAGCTGCCACAACCAGAAACTTCAGAAAAATATTGGGTGCTTTACTGGTACAAGAAAAGGCAATCTCTAGAGAAGAGTATGTCGCAAGCGCTCAAAATGAGTCATTTCCAGGGAACTTGGCATCTCGTCGCTTACCTCCAAGAAGCTTGCTATTGGGTGGCTCAAAAAACGACTGCGAATTGTTCCAACGGGCAGAATACCGTCGCTGACTGTTTTCAAATCGCGATCGCGCAAGATAAAGTTCTCAACGGCTTGAACCCCAGCCAAGGGCGAGTTACGTTGTCGCTGGGAGTTGTTTCGAGGCGATTTATGTCCCCACGCAAACCATCGCCAGTCGCAAACTTTCTAAACCAGACAGCACTGCTTGGAACGCGATCGCTTTTAACTATCGCCAAGGAGACGGGGAACAAACTATCTTCGCATCCACTTGTGCGATCGCATCCAATTTAATTTATGACTCAGTAACACTCACCGCAGCCCTGAGAATTGCTAAAATTTGCATCATTTATCTTTCAGGGGGAGTGATGACAAACTGGCAAATCATTAGTGGTGGAGTAACGGCTCCTAGAGGGTATCGGGCGGCTGGAATCGCCGCCGGACTAAAGCCTTCAGGCTTACCGGATTTAGCGCTAATTTATTCAGAGGTAGAAGCGATCGCAGCAGGCGTCTTCACCACCAGTCAAGTACGCGCCGCTTGTGTCGATTATTGCCGTCAGCACCTCTCTACCAAACACAGCGCCCACGCAATTCTCTGCAACGCTGGGCAAGCCAACGCCGCCACGGGTTCCCAAGGTTGGATCGATGCGATTGAAAGCGCTCAGATGTTAGCCCAAATACTGAATATCTCCTCTGACTCTATCTTGTTGGCATCTACGGGCGTCATTGGGCAACGAATTAAGATGGATGCCCTGCGGGATGGGATTCCTAAATTGGTCGCCGCCGCTTCTGAAACCGGCGGCGATGCAGCAGCCCAAGCAATCGTCACCACCGACTTAGTGACGAAATCGATTGCCCTAGAGACCACTTTTGGCGATCGCCCGGTGCGAATCGGCGGTATAGCAAAGGGATCTGGGATGATTCATCCCAACATGGCAACGATGCTAGCTTTTGTCACTTGCGATGCGGCGGTTGCTCCTTCTCTCTGGCAAAAAATGGTGAGTCGAGCCGCTGACCAAAGTTTCAACCAAATTACCGTAGATGGCGATACCAGTACCAACGATACGCTGATCGCCTTAGCAAATGGGGAATCTCGCACCCCAGCGATTACCGAGATGGGAGCAGACGCCGAGAAATTAGAGGCGATGCTGACAGAAGTTTGCCAATATTTAGCGAAAGCGATCGCCCGTGATGGCGAAGGGGCTACCTGCTTAATTGAAGTGCAAGTTACCGGCGCATCTGATGAAAAAGCTGCCCGTCAGGTTGCCAAAACGGTTGTCGGTTCATCCTTAGTCAAGTCAGCCGTGTTTGGGCGCGATCCCAATTGGGGACGAATTGCCGCAGCGGCGGGTCGTTCCGGAGTGCTATTCGATCAAGAACATCTCCGCATTCAGCTAGGAGACTTCTTATTGATGGAAAATGGTCAACCGTTGCCCTTCGATCGGGCGGCGGCGAGTGCTTATTTAAAACAAGCGGCGTCGGCGTCGGCAAAAGAGGTTCTCAGCACTGATTCCAGCAATGACTTAATGCAAGTAGAGTCGGGTGAACCTGTTGCGTTTAGTCGTCCTGCATCGCCGACTGATTTTAAAGATCAGACCGTTGCGATCGCGCTGAGCATCGGGAATGGTTCGGGTTCTGGTGTCGCTTGGGGCTGCGACTTGAGTTATGACTATGTGAAGATTAACGCTGAGTACACGACCTGACTTTTGAATAATTTGACCGATCTGTTCTAGGTGCCCTACTGCGGACTCTCGCAAAGGTTAATAGGATGAAAACTGAAACAACCAAAAATATCATCAAATTTCAATCCTATAAGTTTGCCTTCGAGCGCATGGAAGAGGCAATTCAAAAAGAGTTTTTCCTGGAATCAATTATGATTGCGGAAAGCATCATTTCAGATCGGCTTCTCAGTTACTTAGTTGTTAGACTGAAAGAAGCTGGAGAAACTCATCAGTTTACAAATAAAGAAACTTTCTTAGGAAGATTGATTCAGGAATGGAAAAGGCGGGATGAGAAAGTTCCGTATAAAACTAGGGAAGATTTGATTGATGCTGTGAGGCTCTGGAGCTACGACCGGAATGAATGCGCTCATGGTCTTGTGAAATCCCGACCGGGCGACCCGACTACATCGGTAGAAGAGTTTACCAAAAAAGCTTCTAACTGTGCAGTCAATGGGAAACAGCTAGCCCGTGATATCTGTAGCTGGACGCAAAGCAAAAAATCAAAAATTAGAAAGGCGAAAGTCCAAGCGCCTGAATCAATCGATACACCCACACAGCCTGCTTGTTCTGATTTAATTTAGGGCGATCGCTTGGTGAAAGCGCTCGCTGAGTGCCCCATGAAATTACCAACACACGCATTGTCCTCCCTAGGAGGATCGATAATGTATGTTCAGAAAAATGGAGTTGCTTTGCCTTGCCCTCATGTTAGGAATCGCCTTGCTGCCCAAACAAACACTGGCGCAAGAGTCATCTTACTTAGAATCGCGGATTTCTAGATTGGAATCCGAAACTTATCAATTGCGATCGCAAATAAATCAGCTACAGTCGCAGTTACAAGGACAGAACCAGTCCCCCTCTGGAAGAACCGGCTCAACAAAACCAGCGCCTCCTATCGCCCCTAGAGGCAATCGACCAGCCTCAGCAGACCCCATGTTTGACCGCCTAGCCACTCTGGTAATCGAACTCAAGCAGCGTATCAACAAACTAGAAGCACAAGTTGCGGAATTACAAAAACAACGCCGTTGAAACTCCCCACGGCTATAAGCCGGGGGATGCTTTCACCTCAGGGATTTCCAGGAATTTATCCTCCCAAAGGTACTGCGGCGAAGAATTGGGTAGAAGCCAAACAATTTTAGATTTTTTAACCAAAACCTGGTGCATCTACGCTCCCGATAAATTCCCAGCAATTTCTCGATCCCGACAAAGCAACCTTTGATCGGGGAACCGCTAATCTTAAGCTTGGGTAAGGATTTCGACGCCTTCCTCAGTAACAGCCACCGTATGCTCAAACTGGGCGGAGAGCTTGCGATCGAGTGTGACAGCCGTCCACCCATCGTCGAGAACCTCGACTTCCCAAGTTCCCTCATTAATCATCGGTTCAATCGTAAAAACCATGCCTGGTCTCAGACGCTTCCCGGTTCCGCGTCTACCATAATGGAGGATCTCTGGTGCAGTATGGAAAATGCGGTGAACACCGTGTCCCGCGAAGTTCCGCACCACAGAAAAACCTTCTCCTTCAGCGTACTCTTGAATCGCTGCCCCAATATCGCCAATCCGCGCCCCCGGCTTGACTTCAGCAATTCCTCTGTTTAGGCACTCCAGCGTCACCTCAACCAACTTTTTCGCGATGGGTGAGGGCTTCCCGACAAAAAACGTCTTAGAGGTATCGCCGTGGTAGCCATCCACCAGCGGCGTCACATCAATGTTAATGATGTCTCCTTCTTTGAGAACCTGTTTAGCGCTGGGGATGCCGTGACAGACCACTTCGTTGATACTGGTGCAAAGAGACTTGGGAAATCCCTTGTAGCCCAGCGGGGCGCTTTTCGCTTTGCGAGCTAAAGTCCAGCGTTCGGCTTCATCGTTGATTTCTAAGGTACTGACTCCTGGCTTGACCATTGGTTCTAGATGATTGAGGAGTTCAGCTGCCAAGCGTCCAGCCTGACGCATTTTATCTAACTCCCGGTTTGACAACAGCTCAATTGTTTCGCTTTTCATCTGTAATATATTTCCTTGATTTTCTAGTGGCGATTAGCTGCTTGTGAGGCAAGAGAAGGCGTCTCATTTGCAGCTAATTCGTGTATCTGGGAATGCAGAGTAGAGGCGCTGCTTCCCCCTGGCTCTGTTTCTGGTGCGTTCTGGAGTGGTTTATTTCTGGGCGTGAATCACCTGCAAACTTCCACCTGCATGGAGAGTCGGTTCTTCCACCAGATTAAACCCAATCTCCTGCAACAACCCAGCCAAATCCGTCTTTAACAGCTGCCAAGCGGTTTCTGTTTCAAACAGCCACAAAAATAGGGAGATTGGAGGCCAAAATAGCGGATTTGTGGGACGATGAAAATCGACCAGGGCAAAGATACCTCCCGGTTTTAGTACCCGGTAGACTTCTTGGAGAATTTGCCGCAATCGATTGGGTTCCATTTCATGCATGGCAGCACTGGTATGCACGAGGTCAAAGCGATCGCTCAGCAAAGGCATATCCTCTGCCAAGGCTTCCACATACTTCGCTTGCGGGACGTTCCGCTGCGCCCGTTCCAGGGATACGGGAGAGATATCCAGACCCGTGACATCTTCGGAATATTTCACCAAGACTTGGGTTGCCTGACCGCTGCCACAACAGAGGTCTAACACTTTGGTTTCTGAATCGATCGTTAACCCTTGCAAAGCCAGTTGACGAAATCTTGCTTCCCCGCCTACACTCACAGCAGCTAAACGAGCGATCGCATCATACAGCCATTGGTGTTGATAACTCCAAGTCCTTAAAATAGTAGCCACTACTCCACTCCTAGTTAAAATCTGTATCTCTTATTGCAGACCCGAACCTTTAAAAGAATATTATTGTTAAAATCAGTAACGAAAATGAAAGATTTGGAAACTGTAACCGCTATGGGTCGTGTAGGAGTTTTGCTACTAAATCTGGGTGGGCCGGATGATTTAGAGGATGTTGGACCTTTTCTGTTTAATCTGTTTTCCGACCCAGAGATTATTCGCATACCCTTTTCTGGGCTACAGAAACCCTTAGCGTGGCTGATTTCCACCTTAAGAACCAAGAAATCGCAAGAAAACTATCAGGTAATCGGGGGTGGCTCCCCACTGCGGCGGATTACAGAAGCCCAAGCAGAAGCGCTTGAGGCAAAATTGCAGCAACAAGGACAAGAAGCGAATATTTACATCGGGATGCGTTACTGGTATCCCTTTACAGAAGAAGCGATCGCTCGCATCAAACGCGACGCCATAGAACACCTGGTAATTCTCCCCCTCTACCCTCAATTTTCCATCAGCACCAGCGGTTCCAGCTTCCGCCTTTTAGAAAGACTATGGCAGGAAGACCCAGCACTTAGCCGGATTGAATACACCGTTATTCCCTCCTGGTATCAGCAACCCAGCTACTTGCAAGCAATGGCTGAGTTGATTACCCAAGAACTCAACCAATTTCCCAATCCCGACCAAGTTCATCTCTTTTTTAGCGCTCACGGCGTTCCCGTCAGCTACGTTGAAGAAGCCGGAGATCCCTACCAAAAAGAAATTGAGGACTGTACTGCTCTAATTATGCAGACCCTCAATCGACCTAATCCCCACACCCTGGCTTATCAAAGTCGAGTCGGGCCAGTTGAGTGGCTTAAACCCTACACTGAAGACGCCCTAAAAGAACTGGGAGCCAAGGGAGTCGAACATTTGTTAGTTGTACCGATTAGCTTCGTCTCCGAGCATATCGAAACCCTACAAGAAATTGACGTCGAGTACCGCGAACTGGCAGAAGAATCTGGCATCCACGACTTCCGCCGCGTGCCAGCGCTAGATACTCATCCCCGCTTTATTGAAGCAATGGCGACTTTGGTGATTGATGCTCTCGACGCCCCCAGCTTGAAGCTATCCCAAGTCACACAGCTCAAGAAGAAAGTCAAAATGTATCCCCAAGAGCGCTGGGAGTGGGGCATGACCACAGCAGCAGAAGTCTGGAACGGACGTCTGGCAATGCTTGGCTTTCTTGCGTTGGTAATCGAGTTAATTAGCGGTCGCGGCCCTCTACACTTTGTCGGACTAATGTAAAAACTAAAAATAAAACAAAAAAGTAAAAAAGCCAAACTAAAAACAAACAATCCTTTCTTTTGCCTTTTTACTTTTGCTTTCCTTTAATCGGGTTGCTGATAGTGCCCCCTAGAGCGTTTTTGTCCTCGATACCAGCGATACCATTCCTTAGAGCTGCGAATAGCCAGCCACAACAAGAGTAAGGCAATGAGTCCTCCATGCTTGGGCGCATCGAAGGCGAAGACCACCAAGACAACGCACAGAACATCTTGCAAAAAGACGACCCACAGCGGTAAACGCCGCAAGCGGTAGAACCAGCCGACCTGAACTAGCTGGAGGACGAACGCTAATAAGCTGCCCACCACAGCAACTATCCAGAGAAGACCAGTGGAAGCGCCAGCAATTTGGGCAACGGCAACGCCCATAATCGCTCCGACAATTGGGCTGAAAAGTAGCTGGATCAGTTGCAGTACGCGCTGACCCAACAGCTTTTTCGAGGCGAACAGCTCAAATAACGACCAGCTGGTTAGCACTCCTAAAACGACAGGAGGAGGAAAGCGCGACAGTAGGGGCACGCTTGACCAGAGATTGGTACTATGCAATAGACCAATTACCAGCAAGGGAAGAGCTACTCTCATTCCTGCCGCCGCAGATGCAGAGAGTGCGGCTAAGATTTCAATCATAAGAATTCAGCCGACACAAGAACTGATTGCTTGACATCAGGGCAGACGAGAATTATTTCCTCTGTTTACAGTTTCACACTGCTTTAGAGAGCTTGCCACTAATTTCCAAGATATTTCATAAACAGCGATCGCGCTGATGGGTCATCCCCCCTCCCCCGCCGTCCTAAGCTCTACTTAAACCGGAATTGTGTCGCTTATTCTTAAAATGTTACATATAATACAGTTTTTTTTGTGTTTTAATGTTGGTAGGGAAAGTTAAGCGTCTTCCAAGAAAGAAAATTAATTGCAATACGTGCGACGCGCACACTTATTAAGTCGGTAAAAATAAACAAAAAATCCTCACTTTGCTGAGAAACTCGACGATGAGCAACTCGCAAAATTCCCTATTGAAAAATAGGTTTAGAGAGGGTTCGGTTTTTGCCTACTTAATTAAGAACCCTAGCCAAAGCAATCGTTTTCTATTGCGAGAATCTACTGAAACAGGTGGTGTAATTAAACATTACTTGTAGGGTTTGTAATGGGTAATTGGTTATGCTGCATACCAGTTAACTTTTTCACTTCCAATCCTCAAGAATTAGCTTAATTTGCACCATTCTGCTTTTCTTAAAGTGAAATTTGTATTTGCATACCAGCTTGATCGTGCAACAGGAGGAATCGTGGGATGTCAGACTCATTATTTGCTGATGCTAGCCAAAGATTAGAACAAGCCCTAAAATTTGTTTCTATTTCCGACGATGCAGCCGAACACTTAAAATATCCAAAAGCCAGTTTAGCCGTTTCAATTCCTGTCCGGATGGATAACGGCACTTTGAGGATTTTTCAGGGCTATCGTGTCCGTTACGATGATACCAGAGGGCCGACTAAAGGAGGGGTACGCTATCACCCCAATGTTTCAATGGATGAAGTGCAATCCTTAGCCTTTTGGATGACCTTCAAGTGTGCGGTGTTAAATTTACCGTTTGGCGGAGCGAAAGGGGGAATTACGCTGAATCCCAAAGAACTCTCGAAGATGGAGTTAGAAAGGCTGAGTCGAGGATATGTCGATGCGATCGCAGACTTTATTGGCCCTGACGTAGATATTCCAGCACCCGACGTGTACACCAATCCCATGATTATGGGGTGGATGATGGATCAATACAGTATCATCCGCCGTCAAATTACTCCAGCCGTTGTCACCGGCAAACCGTTAACAATGGGGGGTAGTTTAGGCAGAGATACTGCTACCGCTATGGGTGCTTTGTTTGTGATTGAAAGCATCATGAGCAAAGTCGATCGACTCCCTCAAGAGACAACCGTAGCCGTTCAAGGATTTGGGAATGCTGGTGCAGAGATAGCAGAATTACTCTACAAAGCCGGATATAAAGTTGTTGCGGTTAGCGATTCCCAAGGTGGTGTCTATTCCAAAAAAGGTTTAGATATTCCCAGTATTCGGCAATATAAAGTCTCCAGCAAAGGTATTAAAGCCCTCTACTGCCAAGACACCGTTTGCCACATGGATGAACACGAAGTCATCAGCAATGAGGAACTTTTAGCTTTAGATGTGGATGTCTTGATTCCCGCCGCCTTAGAAAATCAAATTAATGAGGCGAATGTCAAGGATATCAAAGCAAAATATATCTTTGAAGTTGCTAACGGCCCGGTTAGTTCAGCCGCTGACAGAATTTTGGAAGAACGGGGAATTTACGTCTTTCCCGATATTTTAGTCAATGCGGGCGGCGTTACAGTCAGCTACTTTGAATGGGTACAAAATCGTAGCGGACTTTATTGGACGCTCAAAGAAGTCAATCGACGCTTAATGGAAAAAATGGTCGAAGAAACTGAGAAAATTTGGTCGATATCTCAGGAACTAGCGATTTCGATGCGAACAGCAGCTTACGTCCATGCTTTAAATCGGTTGGGAGAAGCTATCAACGCCAAGGGTACGCGAGACTATTATCTCAACGGTCGAGTTTATGCATAGTCCGTAAGTTAACGAGAGGCGGCGCTATCTAGGGCAGGGGATACCTCTGCCCTATTTCGTTGATATCATCCATCTGAAACCCCCAGACATCGGCAAACTGCCCATTGCAGTTTATGGCGTAGATAGACAAAAACGTAAATACCTTGAGATTGGAAAAGCTCGGTCTGGAATCAAGAGTAATCTAGGATACCTGTTTAAGTCTTGCCATTGGATAGGGACATCCAGCCGCTTTTTAGAGTATCAAGTTAGATTTATAGAAAAAGCTAATTGCAATGCCTATTGTCTCGGCTGAGAAACTGAGCAAAGTCTACCCAGTGGCGGTCAAAGAACCCGGACTTAAGGGGACATTACAGCACTTTCTGCGCCGCACCTACCGCGAGGTAAAGGCGGTTCAAGATGTCTCCTTCGAGATTGAACCGGGGGAAGTAGTGGGGTTTTTAGGTGCCAATGGCGCGGGAAAAACGACGACTCTGAAGATGCTCACGGGGTTAATCCATCCCTCCGCAGGGAATGTAAGAGTGGCGGGACAGGTTCCTTTCCAGCGTCAGGCGTCCTTTTTAAAACAAATTACGCTAGTGATGGGGCAAAAACAGCAGTTGCTCTGGGACTTGCCAGCGATGGACTCGCTGAGGATAAACGCCGCTGTTTATAACATCTCCGACAAAGAGTTTCGGCGGATGGTGGGGGAACTGACGGAGATGCTTTCACTGCAAGGCAAGCTGAATCAGCCGGTGCGGAAGCTTTCTTTAGGGGAACGAATGAAGGCTGAGTTGCTAGCAGCACTCCTCCACCAGCCCAAGGTACTGTTCTTGGATGAGCCGACGCTGGGGCTGGATATCAATGCTCAGGTGGGGGTGCGGGAATTTTTGCGGGAGTACAATCAGCTCTATGGAGCGACGATTCTCTTAACCAGCCACTACATGGCAGACATCACTGCTTTGTGTCAGCGGGTGCTACTAATTCATCAAGGTCAGCTAATTTATGATGGCAGTTTGGATGGACTTCTAGACCGCTTTGCCCCCTACCGCGAGGTGAAAATAGAGTTGACGCATCCGCTACCCAAAGACGATCTTGAAAGGGGAAGTTTGGCATCTTTAAAGTCTTATGGCGAAATCAAAGCGGTAGAAGGTCAAGTGGTGCGGTTGCTGGTGCGGCGGGAGGCGCTGACACGCACAGTCGCTAAAATTTTGGCGGAAATGGATGTATTGGATTTGGCGGTGACTGACCCGCCGATTGAAGAAGTCATCGGTCAGGTGTTTCGGGCGGGAGTCGTTGTATGAGTTCAGCAATTAGAACAGCCAAAACTTTGCTGATAGCTTATTACGCTCATATGGTGGAGTATCGGGCAGAGTTATTTTTGTGGGCGTTATCAGGTTCTGTGCCCTTCATCTTGATGGGGATTTGGATGGAAGCAGCATCGCAAGGTGGACAATTTGGACTGTCGCCGGTAGATTTTGCCCGTTATTTCATTGCAGCCTTTCTGGTTAGGCAGTTTACGGTTGTTTGGGTGATTTGGGAATTTGAGAAGCAGGTGGTACAAGGGACGTTGTCTTCTCGACTGCTGCAACCCTTAGACCCGGTGTGGCATCATGTCGCTTCCCATCTTTCCGAACGCCTTGCCCGTTTACCGTTCATTGTGGGGTTGATAATCTTGTTTTTCACGCTCTACCCGAAGGCTCTTTGGTTGCCGAGTGTGGGGACAATTTTATTATTTTTCGGGGTGTTAGCGATCGCCTTCACGCTCCGCTTTCTCATCCAATACACGTTTGCTCTGTTCGCTTTTTGGACGGAACGCGCTAGCGCCATCGAGCAATTCTGGTTTTTGCTGTATCTGTTTCTTTCTGGCGTTGTGGCACCCCTAGAAGTTTTTCCGCCAGCGGTGCGTGAAGTGGTGCTGTGGACGCCATTTCCCTATCTGGTGCATTTCCCGGCGGCATTGTTGGTAGGGTTGCCAGTGGATTTAGGGCGGGGTTTGTTGGCAATGTTCGGTTGGTGTTTGCTGTTTTTTGTCTGGAATCGTTGGATGTGGCGGCGGGGATTGAAACAATATTCGGGGATGGGGGCGTAGGAAGAAAGAGGGGAAGAGTGCGATCGCGTTTCTAGATGGGGTGAGGATGCGATCGCGTCTTTTCACTTACAAACTAGCGTGAATTGCCTGTACGTGCGGGAATTTACGGATGTGGACTGAGATTTGAGTCTGGTAGAACTGGGGGGTGATACAGAGGAGGATAAGGTTGATGAAAGTGCGATCGCTACTTAGCTTTGGAGTAAGTTTGGCAATCTTGAGTGCTGGCTCCTTGTTCTTGGCGAGTGCTGCCAAGGCAGAAACCAAAACTGCTCAATCTGGCAATGTGCGAGCCGAATCTTCCTATCAAGAAGGAGAAGGTTCGTGTCAGAATAGCTTGAGTTTGAAAGTGATTCGCAATGGTCAAACGGTATTGCAGCAACCGCTATCAATCGAAAATGATGCTTGTCGGTTATCTAACCTTTATGTTCGGAACTTAGACAAAAACCGAGAACCAGAAGTAATCGTAGACCTGTTTAGTGGTGGCGTTCACTGTTGCGTTTCTTCCAGAATTTACCAATATAACCCCATGCAGAAACGATATGCATATATTAAGCATGAATGGGGTAATGGCGGTTACGAGTTTAGGGATTTAGACCGAGATGGAATTCCAGAGTTTTATAGTCGGGACGATCGATTTGCCTATGCCTTTTCTAGCTATGCGGCTTCTCGCTATCCCCTGCAAATTTGGCAACATCGTCAGGGAAAAATGATAGATGTAACTCGTCGCTATCCGAAACTGGTTTACAGCGATACCTACCAGATGTGGCAAGATTTCATCAAGGCAAAAAATAATGATGAGGCGGCGAAGCCAGCATTGGCAGCTTACTTAGCTGGAAAGTATCTGTTAGGTCAAGGACAGGAAGGGTGGCGACAAGTACAACAGGCTTATCAGGGAAGCGAGCGCCAGAAGTTTTTCAGCGAGTTGCGTAGTTTTCTCCGAAAAAATGGATACATTCGCTCTTAACAGTATTGTTAGTAATTGTCAGGAAAAATAAATAGTTTTAGAAACCAGGGTAGAAAGTTTATGCAGGAATGATCGCTACTCAGCTTCATGGTGAACTAGGCAATTTCGGATAGTGGCTCATTTCCTGTTTTTAGAGGCGTCAAATTTGATATGGCTAGTTCGAGCAAGTTTGTGACTGTTACTTTAACAACTCTAAGTTTGTTTACCGGGACGATATTATCGTTATCTAAGCCAGCTTCTGCTGATGAAGTATATTTAGATAACGGCTGTCGTCGAAATCAGGCATTACGACAAGATGACAGGTTCGTAGTTTTCTATAAAACCGAGTTTAGAGCTAATCGGCAAAAATATTGGTTTTCAGCAGCTCGCTATCAGGATGGCGCAGCACTTTTCTGTATCTCTAAACCTTACTTTAAAGAACCAAGACCTTTGGGTGTGAGACAAATAGAAGATCAATTCATTGACAAGATAGTAAAAGCTTCCAACAGCAATGCTGCCTTTCTTATTACAGTAGCAGAAGGAAATGGTTCAAATCCACCTATGACAGTTTATAGACTCAATCTTATCAACCCTAACAAGCCAGTATTGACTCTATTACGGAGGAGTAATAAAAGATGAATAAAGTGCGCTCGCTACTTAGCTTTGGGGTCAGCTTAGCAGTTTTAGGTACTGGCTCAATCTCCGTTTTGGCACAATCTCAGCGATACCCGACGAATGCAGAAATGCAGAAATTGCGTGAAGAATCCCGTCAACAGATAAAATCACCAACTAACAGTGAAAGCCGTACTCAAAAGGAGATACAAACTAGAAAATCTTTGATTAATTCTCAAATTTCAACAAGGCGATTGCCTTTTTCTACTAGAGGAGAGACGGCGACAGGGCGCTTGCATTTGCGAGCGTCTCAATCCTCCAGAACAATCACGTTTAATATTTGCAGTGAATCTCAGACTTGGGTGCGCCCAGCCGAGACAGAACAAATAAGAAAACTCCAAAGCCTGAAACGATATGGTGATCTTGCATCGGTACGTGCTGCCCAAACTCGTTGGGCAAGTTATAGTGTATTAGGTTTCACGAGATATGGTGGTAGTGCTTTTTATGACTATAACTATCTTTCTGGACTTTGGACTATTCAAGATGCTACTCCCTGGAAATGTGGTGTATCAAGGGCTGGTAGCAACTCTGGACAAATAGCTGAAGTTTGGCTTTTTCAGCACAGATTAGTAAGAATCGAGTGGCAAGGTGAGCGCTATGTTATGGTAGCTGAACCGACACAAAGGGGTGTTCAGGTTGTTCAATTTGCAAGAGTAGAACGTCAATCTTCACTTCCGTTAAAAGTTGTGGATGAACGGGGACAAGAATTTATAGCTTCTGCTGATTCTGATCTTCAAGGTTATGGAAGGATGTGGCGATCGCCTTCTGCTGGGGGACAGACTACGAGCGGGCGATCGCCTTCGGCTGAGGGACAGGCTACGAGTAGGCGATCACCTGCTACTGGGGGACAGACTGCGACAGAACAATGTCCCGTTATAGATGGCATACGCAGTAAACCAGTTACTATAAAAACATCTGACGGGCAATCACCATCCTACGCAGCTGCTGAGACGGCTGGTGCAAAGAAAAATGGAACCCGGAAAGACGGTAGTAAGATAGACCCCGGTACACGTTGTATCTTTTTTAGGACTGTCCAGAACCCACCCAATCCAAAACGGACATGGCTAATTACTCACGGGTGGAATAACGACTCTGAAACACCTAACATCAAATCGCTGGCAGAGGAAGTTGCCAGACAAAACGGGGGCGATCGAGTCCTGATGCTTGACTGGGGTGAAGCATCTTATAACAAAGGTTATCAACAAGTTTTTGAGCAAAGTCCTCGCGGTGTCTACTATGCGGCAACATGGATCAGGCCTATTGCTGAGGTTGCAGTGCAAGAACTCAGAAATACATATGGAATAAGTGATGGACAAGCTAGTGGAAGCCTCAACTTAATAGGTCACAGCCTTGGCTCAATTATGAGTGCTGAGATTGGTTCTATTTACAGACAAGGCGCGAACACAATTATTGCACTTGATCCACCATCTGAAATAAACACCGATGGGTCTGTTTTTAACATTGAAAACATCGGAGGTTATGACGTTGACGGCAGGACACCCGCCTACAGTATGGGAGAAGGAAAACAAAGAACGCCTATTATTACACAAAATGTAGACCGTCCCAAATGTTTCGGTAACGCCTCTGAACAAGCCGCAACATCGGCTAACTGTACCAGAACCAGAACTCGCTTAGCTCAGTTCAGTAGGGCATTTGTTGGAAAAACCAGCTTCGCAGGTAATCAAAAATTAGCTGCCACTGCTGACGAGTCATTTCAAATGAATTTTGGTATTGGTTATGTAAGTCCTGGTACTGAGCATGGTGACGTGGTTAAAGCCTTCATAAATTTAATAACCAAAAACGGATTTGGTGGTCTTCTTGGTATTCGTGATAACAGAGTGCATAGCGAAATAAAAAAGGACACTAACAATTACAATCATGCAGGAGTAATCACGATTGATGTTAACGACCGTAAGACGCCAAAAGCACTACTCCTTAAGCATTCTGGAGAGGGCAAAGTAAATATTAGCCTAGACGGTATTGTTTTTAAAGACTATGAACCTAGAAATCAAGACCTAATTGAAATTGGATTTGGAAATTTACCAGCAGGTGAACTTGGAACAGTAAAAACTTTTTTCCAAATAACTAACTCCACACCATAAAATGCTGCCTCACAACACAAATCTAAACAACACCACTGCTATCGTCATACCAAGAGCGATCGCACCGTATAACTAAAGTGCGATCACACTCTTCAATCTGAAATTATCCTACGAAGACGCTACGCGATCGCATCCCCAACAACCAGTGACGAAAGCTCTATTGCTCTTAGTAAATCGCGTTACTTTCAAATTGGCACACCTTGCAACCTTGAGAAGATGCAACGATATCTACGGGTACTAAAGCTATTTTGGAGTACAGCGATCGCTGCCGAACTTGAATACCGGGTTAATTTTGTTCTAGCAGCACTCAGTAGTTTGGGAAACCTAGCCGGTAGTATGTTTGGGTTGTCCTTGTTTTACCGCAATGGTTACACCTTTGAAGGGTGGAAATGGGAGGAAGCTTTGGTTGTGCTAGGAGTTTTTACGATCCTGCAAGGCTTTTCTAATAGCTTTTTGGTGCCTAATTTAAACCGGATTGTCGATCAGGTTCAGCAAGGGACATTAGACTTTGTGCTGCTGAAGCCAATCAGCAGCCAATTTTGGCTTTCTACCCGCGCCTTTTCTCCTTGGGGACTGCCAGATTTAGTCTTTGGAGGGGTGCTGATTGGCTATGCTGGGGCGCGGTTGGGTTTGAGAATCAGCGACTATTTCTTAAGTACGATACCGCTACTATTCGGTTTCGCAATTCTGTACAGCCTGTGGTTTATGCTGGGGGCGACTAGCATCTGGTTTGTGAAAATCTACAACGTCACTGAGGTACTCAGAGGCTTTTTAGAAGCTGGGCGATACCCAATGGTTGCTTATCCCGCTGCTTACCGTTTTTTCTTTACTTTCATAGTGCCAGTAGCGTTTTTAACGACTATCCCAGCGGAGGCGATGCTGGGGCGCGTCGAGGTGGGTTGGATAGTGAGTGCGGGAATTCTGGCGTTGGCGCTATTATTCGCTTCGCGGGTTTTCTGGCGGTTTGCACTGCGATTTTATACGAGTGCGTCGAGTTAGAATTGCCCTTTTAGACGTATGGACACGCTAATGCTGTGTCCTTGCAAGGTGTTGACCAACAGAATTTGCGATCGCTTGTTGAGAACTAACCGTCAGACAGACGATTTCCATCCGGCAATCTTCAATCAATTGAAGGGGTAGAAGACGAAAGCAAAATCAAACAATGGAAACGAAAGAACTCGGACATACAGGTGTCAAAATCAGCGCGATCGCACTGGGTGGAATGCCGATGTCTTTAAGTAGCAGACCCCCAGAATCAGAATCCATCAAAGTCATCCATCGCGCCCTCGATTTGGGCGTGACGCTGATTGATACCGCTGATTCCTACTGCAAAGATGAATCAGATAAGCACCACAACGAAGGCTTAATTAGTAAAGCGCTTTCCTCTTATTCAGGTGATAAGAGTAATGTTCTGGTTGCCACTAAGGGCGGACTGATGCGCCCTAACGGTAGCTGGACGCGCAACGGCAACCCCAAACATCTGCGGGAGACAATTCGGATCAGCTTTGAGACTTTGGGGGGAAAGCCGATAGATATTTGGCAATACCACGCACCCGATACAGATTACACGATTGAAGAGTCGCTCAAACCAGCCAAAGAAGCTGTAGAACAAGGGACGATCCGGTTTGTCGGCGTCTCTAACTTTTCAGTAGAGCAAATTAAACGCGCCCGTGATGTGGTTGAGATTGTCTCTGTACAAAATCAGTACAATCCTTGGAATCGTCAGCCGGAAGAGGACGGAGTGCTGGAGTATTGCGAAAAGGAACAACTAACGTTTTTACCTTGGAGTCCGTTGGGTGGTAGCCGTCGCGTGGGCAAACTGGAAGATATTGATGCGATCGCGCAACTTGCCCAAGAAAAAGGCGTTTCTGTCTACAATATTGTCCTAGCATGGCTGCGGGCAAAATCTCCAGCCATTGTGCCTATCCCCGGCGCAAGTAAAGTTTCCAGCATTGAAGACTCTGTGCGTGCTGTCGATGTCAAGCTGTCAGATCGAGAAGTTGCCCAAATCGACCGCGCTACAGCATCCTGATGATTGTAGGGGCTTTCGCATTCCAGCGAAAAAACGCTTGCTGTAACAATAGTTGCTCTGAATGCCTCGCCCTCCCCACGGCTAGATTGAGGGCGAAGTCTTCGGGTTCAAAAATCAGGGTGTGTGACAGAAATGTTCGCCTAAATGCGAAAGCCCTACAGGAAATCAGAGAACGAGAAAATAGGTTAAGCTACCGCTAGTTCTGCTTCCTCAGACATTTCTGTGGGAACGCCATCCTGAACCAGAGAAGGCATCTGTCCGCTTTTCTGCATCAGATTTGTCACCATTGCCAACAAAGCATTCACCTTGCGAGTCCGCCACGCATCCACCATCTCTTCTACCGCTGCATCTGGGAGGCGACGCTTTAGCGCTTCTAAAAGATAAGCGGCGTGTCCGGTTTCGTCGTGGGCGATACTGAGGAGTCCCTTTTTCAAGCTAGCGCTGTTCGGTTCATCCTCTGGTAACACATTAGCCATGCGAACGAAGTCTTTGCTGGCATCCAGTTCTAGGATATACGTGCTAGCCATGAACACCACCCAGTCAATATTCTGCGGTTTCAAGCTTTCTTGGGAGTATCCTTCAAAGTAAGCTTCAAAAAAGGGACTGCGGCGGCGTTCATCCGGCTTACCCTCTGGCTTGGCTTCAGCAGCTTTCTTGAAGTCAATGACTTGCTTGTTCAGCCGCTTCAGCGCTTGAGCAAAAATTTGACCGTGACGCTTTTCATCAGAGGCGTGGCGGGCAAGTTTTTCAGCTAACCAGGTATCGCCTTCGGCGGCGGCGCGATCGCTCAAGGCTTGCAGAAATGGAACTGAACCGGATTCTGCCAGTTGGAACCCGGCGAGGACGTTTGGGCGCGTTAAAGGATCGCGAATTTGGCTGGCACCAATGTAAGCCCCAGCACCCGATCCGGCTAAGTGCAACAGGTATGTAAAAAAGTTCATGCTGAAATTTTCTTGAGTGTTTAGAGCTAACGGATGATATTCTATCGCTGTTTTTTTAAATAGGGGGTTAGAGAGGTTGCTTTTGTTGTTGCCAATAGGGGGTTTGCTCGCTGACTCTAAACTCCTAGCTCTACTGAGCTTAAATAGTAAAAAGCATCCCTCCCAGGAAATATCTATTACAGTTGACTCTAAGGAATTTTAGGGTGCAGAAGCTTCTAGGCTGAGCGGGCAACAGTTTAACAGGAATTGAGTGTTTCGCTACTTTAAAAGAAATTGTCAATCCTCAAGTAAAAATTTAAAATCAAATAATCTCTGCATTCAAAAGAATAAGATTGCCATGAAAAGTTTACCCGTAATTTCACTGAGTTTTGTTGCGCTTGCGACGATTTTCATATCTTCAGACGCACTCGCAGAAATTTTCAAAACCAGTCGTAGACTATCGGGTTTCTCAACCGATAGCCGTCACTATATTTATCTAGAAAGTTATCGAAATCCGATTACGGAAACGCCTCAAGCACAATTGCAAATTGTAAACGCACCTACAAATTCTTGCGTTGAATATGGCTGTATAGAAACAGAAAATACTCAAGAATCTTCAAGCCCAACGACTCAAGCCGCTGAAACAGAATTACTCAAAAAAACAGCGGAAATTCGGTACAAATTAAAATTAAATCGTCCAGCGGCAGGAAGAAGACTGCCTGCTCTTTCTCGCGTCACCAACCCAGATGGAAGTGAAGTTTATACCTTTTTAGTGAAGAATAAGAAAGACCCTCTACAGGTATTAATGCGGCAAAAATATATCCCATCAGTTGCGTATGGAGGAAATGCGGATACAGATCGTGCTGCCCTACAACTTGAGATTATTTACAACAATCGGAGACGTACCCTGAGCAGCCTGAATACATACCGCGATAATACGATGAAATATGCGCTCAGAGAAGTGCGCTTAGCCCCAAATGGACGCAGTGCGGTTATTCTAATGAATACGATCGAACCTTCTGAACAGGGGGCAGTACAGACGACTTTGGTACAGAGTTTCCCGCTTTAATCCAGCTATAAATTGCCCGGTTTAAAAATACAATGCCGCCAGAAAATTTAACCGATTATCCCTACTTTAGTGCCCGACGAGTGGTGATGGGGCAGCGAGGTGCTGTGGCAACTAGCCAACCTCTGGCGGCTTTGGCTGGGATGGAAATGCTGATGGCTGGGGGAAATGCGGTGGATGCCGCGATCGCGATGGCGATCGCGCTGACTGTCGTAGAACCCACCTCCAACGGCATCGGTGCAGACGCTTTCGCTTTAGTTTGGGATGGGCAATTGCACGGATTGAATGCTTCGGGGAAAAGTCCCTACCATCTCAATCTAGACGCTTTTGCTGGGATGCAGCAATTTCCCGATTTGGGTTGGCTGACTGTCACCGTACCGGGTGCGGTGTCGGGATGGCAAAAATTATGGAAGCGTTGGGGAAAGCTACCGTTTGAGCAGCTATTTGTCCCGGCGATTCGATACGCTGAAGAAGGTTTTCCCGTGTCACCGGAGACGGCACGGGCGTGGAAGCGAGCCGAGGCAATCTATTTGCCGCTGATTGCACCAGAGTTTCAGCCATTTAAAGAAGTATTTTTTCCAGAAAATCGGGCACCCGCCGCCGGGGAAATTTGGCGGAGTCCGCTTCATGCCAAAACCCTAAGAGCGATCGCCCAAACTGAAGGGGAAAGCTTTTATCGAGGGGAAATTGCCGAAAAAATCACTAACTTTGCCGCTAACACCGGCGGCATTCTGACAGCATCTGACTTAGCAACCCACGCCTGTGACTGGGTGCAGCCTATTTTCACTAACTACCGGGACATTACCGTCTGGGAAATTCCTCCCAATACTCAAGGCATCGCAACGCTAATGGCTTTGAATATTCTCGAAGGTTATCCCCTACCCGATTACCCCCGCGAATCCGTTTCTAGCTACCATCTGCAAATTGAGGCGATGAAGCTGGCTTTTGCCGATTTACATCAATATATTGGCGATCCTCGGTTTATGAAGGTGCCCCTAGAACACCTGCTAAACAAAGCTTATGCTGACGAACGACGCTGTTTGATTGGAAAAGAAGCTGCGATCGCTCAGCCTGGGTTGCCCAAGGGAGGCACCGTCTATCTCGCGGCGGCTGACAGCGAACTGATGGTATCTTTCATCCAATCTAACTACAGTGGCTTTGGCAGCGGCATTCTGGTTCCCGATACCGGCATCGCTCTGCAAAACCGGGCATCGGGATTTACCCTAACTCCGGGACACCCAAATCAAGTGGGAGCAGCGAAACGCCCCTTTCACACGATTATTCCCGGCTTTCTTACCCAAGACGGTCAACCTTTAGGACCATTTGGCGTCATGGGGGCACCCATGCAACCCCAGGGACATCTGCAAGTCGTTGTCAACCTCCTAGACTATGGGATGAATCCCCAAGCAGCGCTAGATGCACCCAGGTGGCGGTTTGTTACGGGTAAGACAGTGCTTTTGGAACAGATGGTGCCCCGGAATATTGCTTTTGCGCTCGCTGAACGCGGTCATGATATCCAAATCAGTGCAGAACCCGGAATGTTTGGCAAGGGGCAGATCATCTTGCGGCAAGGCGGGGTACTGGTTGCCGCCTCCGAACCCCGGGCCGATGGGCTGGCATTAGCCTGGTGATACCTTTCCTTAGAGAGACGCGATCGCATCTCTAAATACCTCCATAGGCTGAGAAGCTCTCGACCAATTTATTATTAACTTTTGTGAATAGCTCTGTAATTTATCTTTACCAAGAGGCCATTCATGAAAAGTTTAGGAAAACTGTTGTTCAGCGTCATCGGTGTTGGTAGCCTGGTCGTTCTCTCTGCTTGCGGCGGTCAGCCTGGTGCAAACACAGCGAACCAAGCTCCGACGGGCGATTCGACCGCAACAACCGAATCACCAGTTGCTGAAGCTCCTGCTACTACTACTTCACCCAGTGCTGAAGTTTCTCCTACCACCTCCCCTGGTGCGGAAGCCAATGGTGCGGCAACCGAAGACAAAAACCTGGGAGAACTGGCACAAACAGCAGCCAGCAATGGTTCCTTCACCACTCTCACCAAAGCAGTGCAAGCAGCAGGCTTGACTGACCAATTAACTGGAGACAAGCCATACACGGTATTTGCACCGACTGATGCCGCTTTCGCCGCTTTACCAGCCGGTACTGTGGACAAGCTACTGCAACCAGCAAACAAACAAACCCTAGTCAAGCTTCTGAGCTACCATGTGGTGCCAGGTAAAATCTCTTCCACCGAACTAAAATCCGGCGAAGTGAAAACCGTTGAAGGTACCCCCGTTACCGTTAAGGTTGATAGTGCCAGCAGCGAAATCACCATAAACAACGCCAAGGTGATCCAGCCGAATATTCCAGCCAGCAACGGCGTCATCCACGTTGTTGACAAAGTAATTCTGCCTCCGGATATTCAAGCAAGTCTTGGTTCTAGTCAGACAGCACAGTAGGACTTGACACTCCCCTAACTGAAGCGGATTTTTCTAGATATCTATCAAAGCCTTGTTTCAATACAGATGTATCTACCTTAATTCCATCGTTTCAAGCTTTGGCATTCAAGCTTTTAAATGTGGGTGACGATGAGGCATCGATTAGCCTTTCAGGGCGGGGAAACCCGCCCTTTTTAGTGGGTTGATTTCCCTAACCCCCAGAAAATGAGAAATTATAAAATGTTACGGAGAGCCTAGCGGCTGCTTTGTAGCGACGTTTTAGCCCGATCTAGAATTCCAAATCGTCGCTGCCTTGCTTCCCGGTGACTTAGCCTCAAGAGCTGCCGATGTTCAAAATTCTTAATGAAAATTCTCAGCAAATCAGTCTAATCTAACGTTTTAGCGGTTTTCAAGCCGTGGAAAAGATCGGTACGCTCCTCCGTAGACTTTAGGGATAAGAAATTTAGCATGAGCAGCAATTTAGCAACCAAATTGCGTGAGGGAACCAAAAAATCCCACACAATGGCGGAAAACGTTGGTTTTGTCAAGTGCTTTTTAAAAGGCGTTGTTGAGAAGAACTCTTACCGGAATTTGGTCAAGAACCTCTACTTCGTCTATTCCGCAATGGAAGAAGAGATGGAAGGGCACCGGCAACACCCCATTCTGTCTAAGATTTATTTTCCCCAGCTAAACCGGAAAAAGAGCCTAGAACAAGACCTCGCTTACTACTACGGCACCAACTGGCGCGAACAAATCTCTGCCTCGCCTGCTGCTGAAGAATACATCCAGCGCATCCGCGAAGTCTCCACTTCAGCCCCAGAAATGTTAGTTGCCCATTCCTATACCCGCTATCTTGGCGACTTATCCGGCGGTCAAATCCTCAAGGGCATCGCTCAACGGGCGATGAACCTCACGGATGGGCAAGGAACTGCTTTCTACGAATTTCAAGACATTGACGATGAAAAGGCGTTCAAGGCAACCTATCGCCAAGCCATGAACGATCTGCCAATTGATGATGCCACAGCAGACAAGATTGTGGATGAAGCTAATGATGCTTTTGCCATGAATATGAAGCTGTTCCAAGAATTAAATGGCAACTTGATCAAGGCAATTGGTCAGATGCTGTTCAACACGCTAACACGCAAACGCACTCGTGGCAGCACGGATCTTGCAACTGCCGAATAATAACTTGACGCTCTCTCAAGACTTTTAGACTACAACACACGATTTTCTACAATCCTGGAGGCTGGGTGATGATGAAGCCATTATCATCAAGCTTTCAGGATTGTCAGCTTTTATAGGTCATCGTGGTGATCGGAGTCTCCTAGACGCGGCTGCAAGAAGGCGATCGCGTAGCTGCACGCGCCTGTTCGATCCATTGTGCGATCGCGCCCCGCGTGGGACAGAGATCCCGGCGTTGTAGAGTCGCGACTTGGAGCCGCAAAATTTGTTGATGTATCCTTTCAACGGGCGTTTGGGCGAGTTGGGCGCAAGAAGCAATTCCGGCATGAAGCAACAGCCCACAATATTCGCAACCCACACCCGGAAGGCGAGACAAGTCCGCCAAAGCCACCCATTTATTGATGTGTTGAATATGAATCTGTAACTGAGTAGCTAAGGCTTGCCTTTGCACTGGGCTACTGGCTTGCTGGAGTAGTTGCAAAGTGGTTTTTATGCCACAGTCTCTTAATCCAGCTTGATTTTCCGGGCTTAATCCAGGCAGTTGCTCGATTCGCCAGTTGCTAGGAATGAAGCGATTTTGAGGCGAGGAATGAACGGGTTTCATTTTCTGAATTTCAAGTGTATGGACTTTTGAGAAATCTACAAAATTGCAGCGGTTGTATCAGCGCTTCCACACACCGAGAAAGTCACATCCCGCTTGGGAGGTAATATTTTCTACTCTACCAAATGGCTAATAATACAGCAACTAACGATTTAATTAGCTAAAAATTTAGCTAGAAAGCTATGTAAAATTATTTACTTCTTCAGAGAGACGTAAGAACTAAATTACTTTTATAAATTAACTAGAGTTTGAGTGTCTCATTTTGAGAATACTCATTTAATCAAGTTTGATAATTTTAGGGTTTGCAGAGAATTATGGCATCACACCACGCATTTTTAGAGAAAGTCAAGACAAAAGGAAACTTAAACGATCTGGATGAAGCAAAAAATGCGGCTGAAGTAGTCTTCCGCACGATGCGCGACGTAATGTCTAATGAAGCGGTGGAGCGAGTCGAGGAAGAACTGGACAAGTCAGCAACTGATGAAGTGGAAGATTTGTGGGAAGACACCAATCCAATTGTCAGTTTCTTAAGCAAAATAAGACCCCAGTTAAAAATTAAACCGGAAAACTTTTTAGTTCGGCTGAGGCAAGAGGGTAATTTACCCGAAAGAGACGCAGAAACAATTATTAAAGCCGTCTTTTCTGCAACCAAAGAGGAGCTATCTCCCGAACGAATTCAGGAAGTTGCTAGCTATCTCCCAGGTGAAATTCAGGAGATGTGGCAACAAGCTTAATCAAGTAGGGTTGCACAAAACAACCTAAGTAATGAAACGGTTCATAGTTCATCGGGGAATAGAAAATTACTTGCGAACTATGAACCACGAAGCACGAGCGTGAGTTACGTTTATCTTTACCCAGTGACTTATAACTTATCCAAAAAGTCCTTGGGCAAACTGAATATCTGCGTTCATCTGTAGTTTATAGCGGTTCTCGCTACTAGATCAACTGAGCAGCAGAGTCAAGAACTGGAGCGATCGCATCCTCTCCTGCTTTCTCAACAAAGTAAACGCGATCCCATTTCGTAAAATACATTGAGACGCACCCTAAAAAATCACCGCTCGCACTATCCTGTTACTTAAATTGTTGTTCTGTGGAAGTGAGAGATCGCAATATTTTCCGGAGTAAGTTGGGATGACGATAAAGACTTACCGGATGATGTGGAGTGAAGGCGATTAATTTCTTTTGGAAGAGTAGAGGAGTTGAGGCAGAGTCTTTTTTTGTCAAGAACACGGTTCATATTCTCAGGGTACCCAACTCCGTTGAGCTGCCTTTTTATATAACTCAATGACATTTTTAAAATTCACAATATACTCCTCCAAAACATTACTTTCCCCAAAAACTTTGACATATTCTTTATGTTTCAGTACATTATTCACTATCTTTTCTAGCTGCCCTATCAAGTTATTTAAGGCATATATATCAGCTTCTAATTTTGGCTTTACATCTAAGCGAATATCACCAAGAATTCTCAGTTCTTTAAGAGGAACTGGATCTAAAGTTTTAATACTGTTTACTATTTTGTCCATATGATCGTTGAGTAAATCAGTTCTCTTTTTAAGAGAAGATTTATTCTCTTCAATGAGTTTCTGAAGGCGGAATACATTCACAGGATACATTGCCTTACTTTTAATTCTGCCATGATTAATGGCTGAACTTTCCGCTTCTGCATCATTTAACAAATCTTGTATTGTACCATAGCTATAGCCTTTATGTGCAGAGATTTTTTCTCGAATTTTGCCTTTAGTGCGTCTTGCTTTCCAGTTCTTGAGCTGACTAAATCTATGATCGTTACCTTCGATTTGCTCTGTATCTTTAATGTCTTGCGCTGATTTCAAAAGCTCATCTACCTTAATATTTCCTAATGATTCAAATTGACTAGGTATGTCATTAATTAGCTTTTGCAAAGCCTTCAAATTTTTAGCTTGTTGCTGTTCTTGAATAACTTTTTGGCGCTCTGGTCGAAGTGCATTTGAGCGTTCCTTGATAGCTTCTATAAACTCTGGGTTGTCTTTAATACTTGGAGCATAACCCTTTTGTTTACGTTCTTCCTGTAGCTCCTGCTGACGGTCTTTGTCAATGCCTCCTAATTCTTTATGGACATCAGGATAATTTTGAAAAAGGTCTTGTCGTGCTGTAGGAAGTTCAACACCTAAAATATTGTATAGCTGACTAGGTGAAACTTCCTCTTGTTTGGTTATTTTTTTGATCAGTGACTCACAGCCTTTTGCTTTGCTACTTTCAGGATCGAGAACCTCATCTTCATCTCTAGCATTGTATAAGTCAAACACTTCTCGGAGTGAGATGCCACCATATTCCTCTGCTTTCTTTATTAGAAACTGGATATCTTCTAAGTTACGTAAAGCTTTTGCTTCATCAAATACCTGTTGCTTTTGCTTTTCTTTTGGATTGTTGCCAGATTCGTCTTTATATGTAGCTGCCTTAAGGATTTTTTTTAAGTGTTCCGCATCCATCTCTAAAATGCGTTTTTTAGTAGCCTCGGTAAGAAGCTTATTTGCGTTAGGTAATCCTACGGGAAATGAGCTTGAATATACTTTAGTTCGATTTCTATCCACTTTTCCTATGCCATAATCATCATTATCAATCTTTTGTAAACCACCTTGATCGAACATATATTGAGTATATGAACCATCTTGATACTGAAACAGCATATCGAGGATTACTACATCCTGAATTTGCTGCTCATCTACATCCAGCTCCTGAATTTTATTCTTCCAACTGAATTTTTCTTCGGCTTCCTTCAATCTTTCGATATATCCAAATCTTTCTTTGAGTTCCTCTAGGTCTCCCTTTGAAATATCGGATCTGAATTTCCCTGTCTCCTTTTTTACAAAATCATCAAACTCTCTATCTATTGTTTCAAACGCATAGTCAGGGTTTGATGCCGCAGCCATCTTTTTGCTGCCATCTTTTCCTGGTGCTAGATTAGAAAGAATATTATTCTGTTTGTTCTGCCTCTCTACCTGGCTATCTTGCGGCATTGATGTAGAAAGCGGCATATGCGTAAATCCCAACTCATGAGCAACTAAAGGAATATATATAGCTCGCTTACGTTCGGCTTTTCGTTCATCATAATTTCTTTTACCAAGGTTTTCTTTCTTAATTACATGAGTAGCAGGATCGGTATCTGAACTTCCTGATTTTTTATAGGGAAACACTGTCCCAAAAGTCCCTTTACCTACGGACCAAATACCTGCTTGTTTGAGGATATCTTTCCCAGTTAATTGTTCAAGTTCTTGATATGCTTTAAGCGTTTCTGGATTTTGTAGAGTTTTTAGAAACTCATTCGTTCCTTCTGTTCGTCCCAGATTAGTCGAGGTTATATCTTGTTCGGAATCGCTAGGTTGTTTTGCTCTTTTCTGCTTCCTGTTATAAGGCGTTAAACCTTCTGGTCTCGGATTTTTCTTCACCCATTCTGCTGCTTCTTCCTTCCCCTTTCCTTGCTCCACACGCTGAATTTTGGCATTTTGCGTATTCTGCTGCACCACATGAGTCAACTCATGAGCAAGCAACTCCTGCCCTCCCCGACTCCCCGGATCGTATGCCCCCTGGCGAAAGAAGACATCCTGCCCCGTTGTAAATGCCTTCGCCTGAATGGATTGATTCATCTGGTCAGACTGAGCATCTGTATGAACCTTGACGCCACTGAAGTCAGCCCCAAATGCCTGTTCCATCGGTTCTCGGATATTGTCCGAGAGTGATTGTCCCCCACCTTTAGCCTGTTGAATAGATGATTCTAAGTCAGGCGTAGCCGCCATTGGTTCACTATCTGATTTACGCTGCATCTGAAGTTCTTCATCTTCGGGCATTTCCTCGCGCTGGAGAGTGCTAGATGCGGGTTTCATCTGAAGTTCTTCATCTTCATTTTCAGGCATCTCCTCACGCTGGAGAGTACCGGATGCGGGTTTCATCTGAAGTTCTTCCTCTTCAGACATCTCCTCGCGCTGGAGAGTCTCACCTTGAGATGATTGCTGGGGAGCTGGTGCGTTAATCTGATTTACGACTTGCTGTGCTGTTTGGTCAGCTTCCTGCTCATATTTATCTCCGGGCTGACCAATGGTAAGTTTCGCCTGAATCGGTTCTAGCTCCTCTTTGCCCAACTCTTCCTGACGCTGGACTACTCCCGCCCCTGACAGACTCCGCATCAAGTTATTATTAGTCGCCCAATTAGCGGGTAGTGGAGTGTAACTTGGTAGTTCCTGCTCTTGTGGCGACGCAGAAACTGGTTTAGCTTGCACTGGCATCGCAGGGGTAGTCCAGCGAGAATCTTTTTTATGGATGTGAGAATTCCCAGAGGAGCGTTTGGAGACTCGTTCGTAAGCCATAAATTATTGACCTCTACGTGCCAGTGTCAGGAATTTTTTCAATAATATCTTTAGATAAATGGATTGAGTATTCATGTGCATGAATATTAATATTTTCTCATCAAAACAAGTAAAAATAATAACCTCAATATCTTTCTTTGAATTAAAAAAATAAGTAGCTATGTATACAAATTTTCAATATTTTTTCGTGTAAACAAGTGAAAATGATTGGCTTGAATGACGCTTCTGTACCAGCGGTGCAGGAGAAGTGGTGATGATGAAACATAGGCGGCAAGCGGCTAAAAGCGAGTATTTGGAATTGGAGCGATCGCTTACTGATGCTGAGGGAAAAAGCTGGAGCTAATATAGAGCCACCTGTATTCACCATCAACTATCTTTAAGCCTGTGAAGGGCTATCCATTCACCTTGCACCGGCTGATGGCGATAACTGTATCTTATTTGTTGTTAATAGACTCACGTTGCCAAAAGAACAAGCAGATTGCCTGTCAAGGTAGTACGGAAAACGTCTCTTATTTTTGAAATAGCTACTACACAAGGGGTTCAAGCATTTAGTTTTTATATTTATCTAATAATGAGATTCTTACAGGGAAAGACATCCAGAATTTAGATGCGCTTACCCTAGAGCGATCGCGCCATCCACCTAAATTTCAGCTTTCAGCCTAGAATAGTCAATCGTGTATACAAGGCACTTGTAAAGAAACAGAGATACACCCTAGCTGCCTTGGTACTGAATGATTAATTCAAAACTCAAAACTCAACACTTTTCAAACAATGGCTACCAAAATTCCCGTCACTGTTATCACCGGATTTTTAGGGAGTGGTAAAACAACTCTGATTCGCCACCTGCTACAGAACAATCAAGGACGCCGCATCGCCGTTTTAGTCAACGAATTTGGCGAATTGGGGATTGATGGCGAATTGCTGCGTTCTTGTGGCTACTGTCCAGAAGAAGAAGCCGACAGCACCAGCAACATTGTTGAATTAACCAATGGTTGCTTGTGCTGTACGGTTCAGGAAGAATTTTTGCCGACGATGCTAGAACTGCTGAAGCGCAGAGATAGTCTCGACTGCATTTTAGTGGAGACATCGGGATTGGCGTTACCAAAACCGCTGGTGAAGGCATTTCGCTGGCCTGAAATTCGCAATGCAGCGACGGTAGATGCTGTGATTACCGTCGTGGATTGCGAAGCGGTGGCGGCGGGAACCTTTGCCAGCGATCCCGAAGCGGTGGACGCACAGCGCCAGGAAGATCCCAACCTGGAACACGAAACCCCATTGCAAGAACTTTTTGAAGATCAGCTGGCGTGTGCCGATTTGGTGGTGTTGAATAAAACCGATCTGGTGAACGCTACCCAGCAGGCTGAGGTCGTGAAGTTGATTGAACGAGAACTGTCTCGTGCTGTCAAGATGGTACCGAGCGATCGCGGAAAATTAGATCCGGAGGTTCTCTTGGGTTTCCAGAGTGCCGTAGAAGACAACTTAGATAATCGTCCCAGTCATCACGACACTGAAGAAGACCACGATCACGACGAAGAAATTACCTCGACTCAGGTGATTTTAAACCGTACTTTCGATCCCCAGAAGCTGCAAGAACAGTTAGAAGCGTTGGTGCAACAACAGGAAATTTATCGAATCAAGGGATTTGTGGCAGTTCCCAACAAAGCGATGCGGCTGGTATTACAAGGAGTGGGAACGAGATTCGATCAATTTTATGACCGTCCTTGGCAACCACAGGAAACCCGGCAAACTCAGTTAGTCTTTATTGGTCAGAAGCTCAATCCCGATGAAATTGAGTTGCAGTTGGCAGCGTTACCTGGCTAAAATCTTTCATCTTGCAAGTGCAAGGCATCCTGGCGGGAGTTACTCAAGTCGCCTTTGGCCTTTTGCACTAGCCTTCCATCTTCCGGCGTTACAGTGACATCCTCTTCTAAAAACTAGCAAGTTTCCGGATCGTCGTAGGTTTAGGAAAATTCGGAAACTTCTTTCATCCAAATGGGTCTAGCGGAGACGCCCAACTGGGTGAGATGCGATTGACTGGGCTGATGCTGAACCTTTACCTTTACTGTCATCTGGCGATCGCCAGAAAGCGTATGCTTGCCTTAGCACAATTTGCTCTAGCTTTTTCTAGATGTAGGACTGGATATCCACACCACATTGATCGACTAGATAACAAAGGGCCCGAAAACGCAATCCTACCAGTTGGTCATAAAACGGATTCAGTTTGCACAACGGAGGAATGTGTCCTACTTTGTGACCAAATAGCTTGATATCACGCTCAAAGGGGCACTGTGCCGGAATCGCCTTTGCGAGAAGCTCAGCCATCTGACGGTCAGAAATCGCAATTCCGTCCAGCCATTGACGGAGTGGGCGCAGGATATCGAATTGCTGCTTTTTAGGCGAGCGAACGACTTTAGCTGCTTGTACGCTTTCTGCTGAAGCGAGTGCAATACTTTCTAGGGTATTCGGCTGTTTGTCTGTGCAGATCATACTCATTAGGTTCACCCTTGTGTTTTCCAATTGCTTGAGTATTTGCTCATCCCTATTTCCAAGATACAAACCCTAAAGAAATGTTTCATAAAACTACGAACAAATTCTATCAGGATTTTTAAAGATTTGATGAAATAATCACCAATTAAACAAATGCCACGTCAAAATACCTAAGCTGGGATTGCTTAGAGACTGAATTTAGTTTATTTCTCGACTGGTTGAAATCATGAAATGCCAGCTCAAGCCAATTTTAGAAGAACAGAATTAGATAAGTTAAACAAATGTTCCGATAATTCTGATCTAGGAGATTTACAGAGTTAGCTTGGCTGTACTGCATTCATTAATTACATTAAAACTAAGTATTCAGTCAAAGCGGAAGTACCCAACGAGGTAATTTTTTTGAGTGCAATTTGTTCATTATCTTTCCTGAGATTGATAGAGGATTGGTAGCAAAAATAACAAAAAATTTGCAGGGAGACAGGAAGAGGTTTTGACACTACCGATTTGCCCGATCTAATCGCAGACAAACTTAAAGACAAATTTCAACTCTTCGACCCTGCAAACCGAGCTGTCAGTACTGATATGTAAATTAGACGAGTGCCGGTTCTGGGAGTGCCCCTTGCATCTTACCCAACCAAGTAATCAGATGTTCCGTCTGCTGCTCGGCAGGCAAGACGCCCAAACCGCGAACGGTGACTTTACCGGAGGTGTAGACAAAGCGAGTTTTCAGGTGTTCTGGCAGATTATCTTTGAGCAGGTTCCAGGCGGGTTCCTCCATCGGTGTCTCTAGGATAACGTGTTGTTTGCTTTCTGGTTTAATCCGGCTGAAGCCGAGTTTTTTCGCCAGTTGTTTCAGTTCCATTACCCGCAGCAACTGAGTTGCTGATTTAGGGATACTCCCGTAGCGATCGCTCCATTCTGCGGCAATACTCACTAATTCTTCCTTAGAATTCGCCGCAGCCACTGCACGGTAAGCGCTCATCTTTTGATCCAAATCGGTGATGTAGTCCGCGGGGATAAACGCCGTCAGCTGCAAGTCAATCTGCGTATCGTCAACTTGGGGAATTTCCTGTCCGCGAATTTCGCGAATCGCTTCCTCCAACATTTCCATATAAAGGTCGAAACCAATGGCATCCATCTGTCCCGATTGTTCCGCACCCAATAAGTTACCGACGCCCCGAATTTCCATATCGCGCGTGGCAAGTTGATAGCCAGAACCCAATTGGGTGAATTCCTGAATGGCCCGTAACCGTTGCCGTGCGGCATCTGAGAGCGCCTTGTGCTTGGGATAAAATAGCCATGCGTGAGCTTGGATGCCAGCACGTCCCACCCGTCCGCGCAATTGGTATAGCTGGGATAGACCAAATTTATGGGCATCTTCAATCAGGATCGTGTTGACTCTGGGGATATCTAAGCCGGATTCAATAATCGTGGTACAGACGAGGATATCCGCTTCGCCAGAGCTGAAGGCAAGCATCGTCGCTTCTAACTCAGATTCGTCTAATTGACCGTGAGCGATCGCTAGCCTGGTTCCTGGCACCATTTCCCGCAACTTCGTGGCAGTTTCTTCAATTCCCTCGACTCGCGGGACGACATAAAACACCTGTCCCCCCCGGTCGAGTTCTTGACGAATCGCCGTGCGGATCGCTTCGGGATCGTAGGATGCCAGGTGAGTTTTAATCGGACGCCGAGAGGGTGGCGGCGTAGTAATCAAACTCATTTCCCGGATTCCCGACAGTGACATATAAAGGGTTCGGGGAATTGGGGTGGCGGAAAGAGTTAGCACATCCAACTGCGTTCTCAGAGATTTGATTTTTTCCTTCTGGTTAACGCCAAATCGCTGTTCTTCATCCACCACCAACAACCCTAAATCTCGGAAACGAATTTCCTTACTTAAGAGTTGGTGAGTGCCAACGACGACATCTAATTCACCCGTCGCCAGTCGTTTGATAATATTGCGGCGTTCCTCCGCACTGCGGAAGCGGTTGAGTAAACCTACCTCAATTGGGTAGGGGGCGAAACGCTCTTTTAGGGTGTGGTAGTGCTGCTGAGTCAGAATCGTCGTTGGGGCGAGGAAAGCAACTTGCTTCCCGGCGGTAATCGCTTTAAATATGGCGCGGATGGCGACTTCCGTCTTGCCGAAACCAACATCACCGCACACCAACCGATCCATCGGGCGATCGCTTTCCATTTCCCGCTTCACATCCTGCACCGCCTTCAACTGATCCGGCGTCGGTTGATAGGGGAAAGAATCTTCTAATTCCTCTTGCCAAGGCGAATCCGCTGGATAAACGAAACCTTGTTGTTGCGATCGCTGAGCATACAACTTCAGCAAGTCCACCGCCAATTTCTTAATCGCCTTGCGGACTTTATTCTTAGTCGATTCCCACGCCTTCCCGGACATTCTATTGAGTTCCGGCGGTTTCCCCTCCGTGGCGCGAAACCGAGACATCGCACCGACCTGATCTGCCACTACTCGCAGCAAACCATCTGCGTACTGCACTACCAAATACTCGCGGGTTTCGTTATTAACCGTCAGACTTTCCAGCCTGAGAAACTTACCAACCCCGTGATTTCTGTGAACCACATAATCACCGGGGCGCAACTTGTTGGGATCGACTTGCTTAGACGCCGCCCGACGACGCTTGCGGATATAGCTGGGACTTGCCAGAGAATGCTGTCCGAAAAACTCCCTGTCTGTCACCACCACCAATCGGAAGGTTGGCAGGATAAATCCTTCCAGTTCCGCGATCCCCGAATATTTTACCGCCACCGGCGTCTTCTGGATTTGTAACTTGTCAATCGCCGGATAATCGTGGGGATTGGGGACAAATTGCGCCGGACAATCGTGTTCTTGGAGCAACGATACAGAACGGGAAGGTTGTGCAGAAACGATCCAGATCGAGAAACTGCGATCGCGCTCGTTCCGCAAAGTTTCCGCAATTTTAGCAAACTGATGCGGCGTTACCGGAACCGGACGACTAGCCAGATTGAGTGCGGAGGACTGAGGATTGAGGACTGAGGATTCAACCAATTCAGATAAATACAGCCGCTTAAAGCGTTCCACCGCCGCTAAAGATTCATCAAAATTGCGGTGAATTTTGGGTAATTCCTCCTTCCTATTCGCAATTGCCCATTGTTCTTCAGCGTGTTCCACCCAGCGATCGCTATGGGCGCGACATTGCTCCGGCTCATCAATCGCAATCAGCGTATTTTCCGGCAAATAATCCAACAAAGAAGCCGGTTTCTCAAAAGCCACCCCCAACAACCGCCGCGTACTCTTCTCTGGTTCTTCTTCCCTCTCTTCCCTCTCTTCCTTCGCGACCTTGGCGTTTTGGCGGTTCGTATCTTCTAACGCCGCCCGAACAATCGGACTAAAATCAGTCGGAGTCAACACCAGCCGCTCAATCTTATCAAGCGATCGCTGCGTCGCCGGATCGAACTCCCGCATCTGATCCAGTTCATCCCCGAACCATTCCAAACGCACCGGCAACTCAGCCGACACCGGGAACACATCGATAATATCCCCGCGCCGACTCCATTGCCCCTCCATTTCCACCAGAGGCACCCGTTCGTATCCCAGAGTCGCCACCTTCTTGCTAAAGGCATCTAAATCCCAACTCTGTCCGCGTTCCAGGGTGATGCAGAAAGGCTTAAAAGCTTCAGGAGGCGGCAAATGAAGTTGCAGCGCCCGTTCCGTCGCCACAACCGCCATCTTTGCTGAGGACTGAGAACTTCCTGTCACCTCAGTCCTGACTAAATCTGCCAAGACCTGCATCTGTCCCCAAGTCATCTCCGATTCCGGATCGAATGGCTCGTAGGGCGATGCTTCAGAAGTCGGATAAAAATGTACCGTCTGCCAACCCATTGCTTCCAGTTGAGCGCAACAGCGGCTGACTTCCTCCAGGGTGGCACACACCACGAACAAATTCTGTCCTTGGGCTTGCGCGAGGGCAGAAGCCACCAATCCCTTTGGCAAACGGGGAATACCGTTGAGCTGTAGATACCGTTGTTGGTCGAGCTTAGAAAGGAGTTCTGTCGTGAGAGGCGATCGCCCTAGGGCACGAATAATAGAAGAAAATGCCATCAGTTGGAGGAAATGCTTAATTCGTTCTGACAAAAAGGCAGGAGTATACCTCCCTACTTCCATCATTTTAGAAGGCAGTTCAAATCGAGACTGCTCTACCGATAGATTTCTGCTTTACACAAAATGCTACTTTCTCTATAGCTACTGCTTTTTTGGGGAACCCCAGCTTTTGATATCGGGGTGGGCACATTGGTTCTCTGGTTTTCTAACCATCCAACTTCGGGTATCGCCCCTACTTCCATCTAAGGCACCGTTCGCCGATATTACTGACACATTGACAAATGACCCCTACTACCGAATTTCTGATTGTTTTGCTACTGATCGTTGCCAATGGCATCTTTGTGATGTCAGAGTTAGCTATCGTCTCGGCTAGGAAGGTGAGGCTGCAACAGCTGGCTAACCAAGGGGATGTCAAAGCACGCGCTGCCTTGGAACTGGCGAATTCCCCGAATCAGTTTTTGGCGATTGTTCAGGTGGGGATAACCCTCCTAGCAATTATCTCCGGTGCTTTCGGCGAAAGAACTATCGCCAAAAGCCTTACCCCTCTATTAGGGTTGATTGCCTGGATCGCTCCGTATAAAAACGCGATCGCATCAGCGATCGCCATCCTGATCATCACCTATCTGACACTGATTATTGGCGAACTGGTGCCCAAGCGCCTGGCTTTAAACTATCCAGAACGGATTGCTTCATCTGTTGCTATCCCGATGCGGATGTTGGCTACTATTGCCGCCCCGGTTGTTTATCTATTGAGTACCTCCACCGATATGATGGTGCGGCTGTTGGGCATCAGACCGTCTACCGATGGTGAAATCACCGAACACGATATTACAGCCTTAATCGAGCAAGCCACGGAGGCGGGAACCTTTGAGGAAGCAGAACAAGACATGGTGGAACGAGTGTTTCGCCTGGGAGACCGACCCGTGAGTGCGTTAATGACACCCCGACCGGATATTGTCTGGCTTGACCTAGAAGACTCCCAGGAAGAAAATCAACGCAAGATTATAAACAGCGCCTATTCCCGATTTCCCGTTTGTCAGGGGGCACTGGATAATGTTTTGGGCATCATTCCCGTGACTGACCTATTAGGGCGCTGTCTGTCCGGACAACAGCTTGACCTGACGCTCTCGTTGAAACAGCCGGTATTTGTGCCTGAAAGTACCGGAGGGCTGAAAGTTCTAGAATTATTCAAGCAAACCGGCACTCACATGGCGCTGGTTGTAGATGAATACGGCGTCACTCAGGGAGTAGTTACGCTCAACGACATCTTAGTAGAAATCGTTGGTGATGTAGAAATCGATAGTACAACATCTCCTCCAGCCGTACAACGCGAAGATGGTTCCTGGTTGATTGATGGAATGTTGTCGGTGGAAGAGTTTTTTGAAATATTAGATATTGAGGAATTGCCGGGAACGCAAAAAGGAAACTATCACACAATGGGCGGTTTTATGATTACCCATTTAGGGAAAATTCCTACGGCTGCCGACCATTTTCATCTGGGTAGTTGGCGTTTTGAAGTGATGGATATGGATGGCAATCGCGTTGATAAGGTGCTGGTGATGCCCGTCTCTAGAGACGCCGCTGATTCCGAGTCTGGCGATTGAGATGCTGAAATTGCTGGGTTGAGCGTGTTTTAACGCTTTGCGTGTTATCGGCATTGCCTGCATCGTGCGTTGATGTTGACACAGAAAGCGATCGCTTCTCAATCCGATTGGCTTAGAGCTAAAAATACCAATTCCACCGAATTTCTATCCTGTCCACACCTATTTTAGGAGCCAAAAATGCAGCCAGAAGAAGCAATCCGAGAGCAATTTGACCGTGCAGCAAATGCATACAGTACATCACCCATTTTCGCACAAGGGCACGATCTGGAGCTGATGGTGCAGGCAGGTGAACCAACATCAGAGATGAGTGTACTTGATGTAGGGTGTGCGGCAGGACATACGGGGTTTGCTTTCGCCCCTCATGTCCGCGAAGTGATTGGCATCGACTTAAGCCAGAAAATGTTAATAGAGGCATCGCGGCAAGCAATGGCACGAGGCTTAAATAACGTGCATTTTCAGGAAGCCAATGTTACAGCACTCCCCTTTTCAAATGAGCAGTTTGATATTGTGACTTGCCGCTATGTCGCCCATCACTTCCCCAGCTTGACACCCGCGCTAAATGAGGTTTTTCGAGTGTTGAAAGCGGGTGGAAAGTTTGTGGTTGTGGACATTATTTCACCGGAAGATATTGCACTGGCAGAGTTTATCAATCAGGTGGAAAAACTACGCGATCCTTCTCATAGTTGGGATTGGATGATATCGGAGTGGCAAGCGGCTGGCGAAAGTATTGGGATGCCCTTCACCGCGATGCAACAGTGGCACCTACCGATTGATTTTGCAGATTGGACAGCACGACAGCAGACACCACCAGAAGCAGTTCAAGAACTGGAAATATTACTGGATAATGCTTCTTCACAAGCAAAATCGGTATTCTCCATTGTGGGTGCGCCGCAGCGTTCATTTTGCGAATACTCGGCTCTCCTGCGGGGAACAAAATCATAAACTAGGGAAAGAAATTTTGCCCTCTCTACTAAAAATTGAAGGTAGAAACTAGAGGTGAAGAAACCACGTTGCAGTGTGCCCGCGCCGCCTCAATCAAGGCAGTGATATCCTCTTCCTTAGTGTTGAAAGCCGTTACTAATCGCACGGTTGATGAATATTCCCCCTCCCAGCGATAAAATTGGAAACCATCGGCAAGAAGCCCTTGGATAACTTCCTCCGGCATCTGAATAAAGATTTCATTTACTGCAACCAGATAGCACAGGTTCATTCCTGGTAGCGCTGTTAGCCCATGCGCTAATTTCTTAGCCATCTGGTTGGCATGGGCAGCATTTTTCAGCCACAAATCATCTTTAATGTAAGCTTCCAACTGGGCAGATAAAAACCGCATCTTTGAAAAGAGATGCCCGCTGCGCTTGCGACGATAGGCGAAAGTTTTTGCCAAATCTTGATTAAAAAAGACGACGGCTTCTGCTGCCATCGCACCATTTTTAGTCGCTCCAAACGATAGTACATCAACCCCAACCCGCCAAGTGATATCCGCCGGAGAACAACCCAAGCTAACCACCGCATTTGCAAAACGGGCACCATCCATGTGTAAACCCAAATTGTGGGTATGGGCAATTTCGGCAATCTGGGAAATTTCCTCTGGCTGATAGATCGTTCCAGCCTCCGTTGCTTGAGTCAAGCTTACAGCCGCAGGCTGTACGTGATGGACGACGCCAGCGCCCGATTTTGCCAGCACAGCAGCCAAGTCAGCGGCGTGAATCTTGCCATCTGCGCCATCCAGTGTCACTAGCTTCGCGCCACCAGTATAAAATTCGGGTGCCCCGCATTCATCCAGGTTGATATGAGATTGGCGATGGCAGTAAATCGCCCCAAACGGGGGTGTCATAACAGACAGGGCGAGAGCATTGGCAGCAGAACCCGTGGCGACGGGAAAAACGGTTACATCTGTCTCAAACAATTCCTTGAACTGGGCTGACAATCGCTGGGTATATTCATCATCACCATAAGGCATGGTGGTACCCTGATTAGCGGCAGCGATCGCTGCCATAATTTCCGGCGAAATCCCGGTGACATTGTCGCTACAAAAGTTCATCTGTTCGTCTCGCGTTTCTCAATACTCAACTCTATGCTAATCGCCTCTGCCGACATAGATCCTCGACTTCTGGAATCATTTAGAGTTGCGATATCTTGTTCTGCGAAATCGGAATCTTAATGACGAACTCTGCCCCCTCTCCGGGTGCAGAAATACACTCCATACTGCCACTATGTTTTTCTACTACAATCTGATAACTAATCGATAGCCCTAAGCCGGTACCTTTCCCGACTGGTTTCGTTGTGAAAAAGGCATCGAATAGATGAGAACGGACTTCTTCTGTCATGCCTGGGCCGTTGTCGGCAATGCGAATCACCGCTAGCTTTTCGTCTTCAACAGCGGTGCTAATTTTAATACTGGGTAAAAGACAAAATATTTCCTCCTTAGCGACTGACTCTTCTAGTGCATCAATCGCGTTACTCAGCAGATTCATAAACACCTGATTCAACTGTCCCGCGTAACATTCAACTAATGGCAAATCGCTATATTCTTTGGTCACGGTGATCGTGGGACCGCCAGCGATCGCTTTCAGGCGATACTGCAAGATTAGCAAGGTGCTATCAATGCCTTCGTGAATATCAACCGGCTTCATTTCCGCTTGATCGACGCGAGAAAACGAACGTAAGGACTGAACAATTTCCCGAATTCTCTCAATTCCTAAGTGCATTGATTTTAGTAACTTTGGCAAATCTTCAATAATAAAATCAAGGTCACTTGCTTCAATTTCTTGGTCAATTTCAGGTGTAGGGGGGTATTGCTGTTGATAAAGGTGCAACAAATAGAGCAAACTATTCGCATAGTCACAGGCATAATTGATATTGCCGTGAATAAAGTTAATTGGATTATTTATTTCGTGAGCAACTCCAGCCACTAATTGACCGAGGCTGGAGATTTTTTCAGTTTGAATCAGTTGAGCTTGAGTTTTCTGGAGGTCAAGCAGAGTCTTTTTTAGCTCTTGAGATTTTTCTCGATAACGATTTTCACTTTGCTTGCGCTCAGAAACTTCAAGCAATAACAGATCGTTGGTCTGTCTAATTTCTGCTGTTCGTTCCTCAACTCTCCTTTCAAGCTCAACATTGGAGCGGTGCAACTCCTCTTCTACTTGCTGACGCTCAGCGATTTGTTTTTGCAGCTCAAGATTAATCAGTTCTAACTGCTTGGTTTTATCTAATAATATTTTTTGGGTTGCTTCTAATTTGTCAACAGTTAGGGCTTCTTCGCGAAGAGTATGAATGTAGTCCGAACTTAAGCCAATAAATGGGACGAGGTAAGCAATAATTTTGAGAAAATGGGCAATATTAAAATGGTTGTCGAATAATGCAGTTGACCCAAAAGCCATGTGGAGTTGACTGGCAATTTGGGGAATCATGCTAATCGCTAGCGCTAAAGAAAAACGACTGGGATAAGCATTATAAAAGCGAGGAAAAACAAAAATACCTGCAAAGATAAACAACAAGAGGGGGGGGACATCCCAAGGACGAGTGACAATCGCGTTCGGGAAAATAGTTGCCGGTATGGCACTATGGGTACAGAAATAGACAATTGTATAAGAAGCAACAGCAAAAGATACACTAGCGATCGCAACAAAACCCGCGCCTCCCTTCCACTTTCCTGGTTTCGTCGCCAGAAAAATTCCCGCGCCTCCCAGCAGAATCAAAGCATTAAAAAGTCGGCAGACTGCCCAAGTCAAAGGAATTAGGTTTTGGCTATCTGCTATCCCCTGGCTCAATCGGTCGGCGGCTAAAGCATGAAAGGTGTCCATGCACCCCGCGCAAAACATTGCCACGCCAATTATGAGCGTGACAGCATCGCGCTTCAGGCTGAAGTGAATCAAAGACAAAATAACAATGGACAGAGCAATACAGAACGCACTACACTCCAGAATGGTGTGCAGAAAGCTTCCGGAAAGCGTGTACTGCATCGCTTCGACAAATGCGCGGGGAGACATTCCCACAACAGCTGGCACCTCGAAGGGATGCTTCGGTGAGGCAAAATCCACTCCCAACAAATTCAGCAAGCTAGGCAGCACACAGATCGCTACCACTACCCAAATCAATTGAAAAGGAATCCTCATTGTTTCCATAGCATTTTTCTCAATCCCCCTATTTCAAGATGCCACTAAAGCTTAGCCACAAGTACAGAGGCAGTCATTTCTGACTCTACTAGCGTGGCTTTTAGCCTTCTGCCATTGCCAGAGGTCAGTAAGCTGATATGCGCGATCGCTAATTGAGTAAATAAAAATACACCTTATGGCAGTTCTACGTAACTAAACGTAACTATATTCTGGGATACGTTAACGCGACTTCGCCATTAGGCAAAAAATACTCTTAACAGCGAGGCTAATTAAAGGTGAGAATTGGCGCTTGTTACTTGGGCAACGGAAATTGTGAATTTACCGTTTGGGCACCCACTCTTCATACAGTAGCCGTACAAATTGTTTCTCCTGAAGAACGCCTTCTCACAATGCAACAGGATGAAGAAGGTTACTGGAAAGTTAAAGCTTCAGGCATTGAACCAGGAACGCTTTACTACTACAAACTCGAAGGAACAACTGATAGACCAGACCCAGCTTCAAAATACCAACCGAAGGGGGTACACGCCCCTTCTCAAGTCATCGATACTAGCACTTTTGCCTGGAATGATACTAATTGGTCTGGCATTCCCTTAGATGAAACTATTATCTATGAATTACACGTTGGCACCTTCACTCCAGAAGGCACCTTTGAGGCAATAATTCCCCGACTTGCTGAATTAAGCGAGTTAGGGATTAATGCCATTGAAATTATGCCAGTTGCTCAATTTCCCGGTGAGAGAAACTGGGGATATGATGGGGTGTTTCCCTTTGCCGTGCAGAATTCCTATGGTGGTCCCGAAGGATTAAAAAAACTCGTTGATGCTTGTCACCAACACGGTATCTCAGTCATTCTCGATGTCGTCTACAATCACCTAGGTCCTGAAGGAAATTACTTCCGAGATTTTGCTCCCTACTTCACTACAAAATATCGCGGTGATTGGGGAGAGGCGATGAATTTTGATGACAAATACAGCGATGGCGTCCGTAATTTTTGTTTAGAAAATGCTCTTTACTGGCTCCAAGAATATCACATAGACGGTCTAAGATTAGATGCCATTCAGGGCATTTTTGAGATGGGTGCTAGGCCCTTATTACAGGAAATGGCAGACCAAGTTGCCAATTTTTCCCAGCAACAAGGTAGAAAATTTTATCTGATAGCCGAAAGCGATTTGAACGATGTCCGAGTCATTCGACCCAAAGAAGTGGGCGGCTATGGAATAGATGCACAGTGGAATGACGATTTTCACCACGCATTGCATACCTTACTCACCGGAGAGAACGATAGGTATTACGAGGATTTTGGAAAGGTTGAACAACTCGAAAAATCTTTCAAAGAAGGCTTTATTTACTCCGGACAATACGCTTCTCATAGAAAGCGCCGTCATGGTAGTTCTTCCAAAGACGAACCAGGATATCGATTTATTGTTTTTACCCAGACTCACGACCAAATTGGTAATCGTGTCCTTGCAGAAAGGTTATCTCAGCTTGTTTCCTTAGAAGGTCTGAAAGTAGCTGCGGCTGCTATTTTTCTATCTCCTTTTGTCCCCTTCCTTTTCATGGGGGAAGAATATGGTGAGGAAGCGCCTTTCTTTTACTTTATCAGTCATTCAGATAAGGATTTGATTGAAGCAATTCGCAAGAGTAAAGAAGAAGAATTTAAAGTATTTGTGGGGCGAGGCGAAATGCAAGATCCCCAAAGTCCTGAAACCTTCCAGAAGTGTCAGATTAACTGGGAAAAACGAAAAGAAGGAAAACACAAAGCTCTTTGGGAATTTTATCAGCAACTTATACATCTACGCCGAACAATTCCTGCTTTGAAGAAACCAGACAAAAACACCCTAGAAGCGTCCAGAATTGAAGCCGATAAAATCTTATTCCTTCGGCGTTGGAGTGAAGCTAGTCAGATATACTCCATTATGAACTTCAATCAAAAAGAGGTCACTTTTACAGCTAATCTACCAAGTGGCAACTGGCAAAAGATTTTAGACTCTTCCGATACTCAGTGGATGGGTTCTGGTTCCACTTTACCGGAAAAACTCACGCCAAACCAAGAATTGACCATCAAACCACAGAGTATTGTTCTCTACGAGATAGCAGGATAATAGACGAGGCAGAGCCTTCCAATCCTAATTATCAAACTGATGATAACGAGACGATTGAGGCTTTGCTTCGCCAGTCGTCACTGTAGAGCAAGCACTGTTCACCTGACAAAATTAGAAAAATCATTGAGGAATTAAAATTACATCATGCGGATTCCAGCAGCTACTTACCGAATTCAATTTAATGCAGATTTTCCCTTTGATTCAGCCAAGAAAATTATTGCTTATCTCGCTGAATTAGGAATTTCCGATCTTTACGCTTCGCCCATTTTTAAAGCAAGAGAAGGTAGCACTCATGGCTACGATGTTGTTGACCCCACACAACTGAATCCCGAACTAGGAACACCGGAAAATTTTGAAGCATTGGTGAATGAAATCAAGAATTACGATATGGGATGGGTACAGGATATTGTTCCCAACCACATGGCTTATGATAGCCAAAATCAGTTCTTGATGGACATCCTCGAAAATGGACCAAATTCCGAGTATTTCGATTACTTCGATATTGACTGGAATCATCCTTATGAAAACCTGAGAGAGCGCGTTCTTGCCCCAATGTTGGGGAATTTTTATGGAGATTGTTTGGAAAATGCCGAAATTCAACTCCAGTACGATAAAAGCGGGCTAAGTGTTAACTACTTTAGCTTAAAACTTCCTGTAAAAATAGAATCTTATGCCCCGTTTATTACTCATAACTTAGGAAAACTAGCTAAATCTCTGGGAAGAAATCATCCAGATTTTATTAAATTACTAGGGATTCTTTACCTGCTTAAAAACACGCTAGTAGAACCAAAAGGTAAAGAACGATATGACCAGATAGCCTTTGTAAAAGGACTTTTGGGGGAACTTTATACCCAAAATCCAGAGGTTCAGGAGTTTATCGATAGCAACATAGAGTTTTTTAATGGGGAGAAGGGCAATCCAGAAAGTTTTAATTCTCTTGATAGGTTGCTTTCAGAACAGTTCTATCGCCTTTCGTTTTGGAAAGTGGGTGCTGAAGAACTGAATTATAGAAGATTTTTCACCGTCAACGAATTAATTTCTGTCAAAGTCGAAGAAATCAAGGTTTTTCATAAAACTCATAATTTTATAAGTCAGTTGGTTGAGTCTGGAACAATCACAGGACTCCGAATCGACCATATTGACGGACTCTACGATCCAAGTGAATATTTGCAACGGCTGAGAAACAAAGCTGGAGATGTCTATATTACGGTTGAAAAAATTCTGGAACATAAAGAAGATTTACCTGCTTACTGGCCTATAGAGGGAACCAGCGGCTATGACTTCTTAAACTATGTTAACGGTATTTTCTGCCGAACTGAGAGCGAGGAACGGTTTACTGAGATTTACTCTAGACTGACAGGTTTAAATACCCCCTACGAGCAGCTTTTCATGGATAAAAAAAGGCTGATTGTAGAGAAAAATATGGCGGGAGATGTAGATAATTTAGCCCATCTTTTGAAACGAGTATCGGGGCATTCTAGAGTAGGAATCGATTTTACTCAGCATGGTCTGCAAAGAGCATTGGCTGAGATTCTGATACTGTTTCCCGTTTATCGAACTTATATCAATCAAGAGGGATTAAGAGAATCGGATCGCTTCTATGTGAAGGAAGTCATTGAAAAAGCTAGAGAGCAAGTGCCGTTGCTTTTGAAGGAACTGAACTACATTGAAAAACTCTTGTTGCTAGAAGAGGAGGACTCTTTAAAGGCAGAACAAAGAGAAGTACAGCGTCACTTCGTGATGAGACTTCAGCAGTTGACTGGCCCATTGATGGCGAAAGGAATTGAGGATACGCTTTTATATGTTTACAACCGACTTTTATCACTGAATGAAGTGGGTGGAAATCCGAGCCAATTTGGGGTTAGCGTTGCAGATTTTCACGAGTTCAACCAAAAGCAGCATGAGCGTTGGCCTCATAAAATGAATGCCACGGCAACCCATGATACTAAGCGTGGGGAAGATGTCAGAGCTAGAATAAATGTGCTTTCAGAAATTCCCGATGAGTGGGAAGAACAGGTAAAAACTTGGAGTAAAATTAACGACTCTAAAAAACGCCGCATGAAGGGTCGGGTTTTTCCTCAAAAGAATGATGAATATTTCTTTTACCAAACGCTGGTTGGTGCTTTTCCGTTTGCTGAAAGTGAGCGATCGCACTTTGTAGAGCGCGTGAAAGAATATGTAGTGAAAGCGGTTCGAGAGGCTAAGGTTCACACCGCTTGGCTCAGACCGGATACTGATTATGAAGATGGCTTTGTTGCTTTTATCGAAGAAGTCCTGAAGCCTTCCACAGATAATCAATTTCTCCAGGAGTTTCTGCCCTTCCAACAATCGATAGCTTACTACGGAATTTTCAATTCTCTCTCTCAAACTTTGCTAAAAATTACCGCTTCTGGTGTACCTGATTTTTATCAAGGAACGGAGTTATGGGAGCTGAGTTTAGTAGACCCAGATAATCGGCGTCCAGTGGACTTTGAGCAGCGGCTAGCATTCCTTAAAGAGATTAAAGAGAAAGCTAAGGCAGATGTTCTGAAGCTGATCGATGAGCTATTTACGAGTAAGGAGGATGGAAGAATTAAGCTTTTCTTGATAGCTAGGGTTTTAGAGGCAAGAAAACAAAATTTGGCAGTTTTCCAAAAAGGAGATTATGTACCGCTAGAAGTGAATGGAAAGTTTCAGGAGCGGATTGTTGCTTTTGCCAGAAGTTATGAAAATCGGGTGGCAATTACAATTGTCCCGCGATTGCTGACGAACGTTGTCCAAGAAGGAGAATATCCTTTGGGCAAAGTATGGGGTGACACCCAGTTGAAGCTACCGCAGGGAATGCCATCTGCAATGAAAGATGCAATTACTTCTCAGTCCCTGAGCGCGAATGGCACGGTGTTGATTGGGGACGCCTTAAAACACTTTCCGGTAGCTTTATTAATTAGCGAAAGCGATCGCTAATATCGATTCCCCTTTGTCATACTGGACATCAGATACTGTTGCCCCCCATCGATCGGGGGGCAACAGACAGATTTATTACAAATACTAAGGAAAAATCGTGATTAATCAATCATTACCTCAAACCGAATTGTTTCCCTCCCTAGAACAAATTCAGGCAGTAAAATCCTACATTAAAAAAACTTGGAAAACCCTCTATCGCTCTCACGAGCATATTTTGGATGCTGCCCGCGACCCGAAAATTGGTCATATTCCTGGTAAAGGTTGGCCTATCTATGTCTCGCAATCAGAAGATCGAGCGCTCATTGAGGCATCTTTGCGGGAAGTTTTGAGCAACGAAGAATTTAATCAAATTGAAATTCGCACGTTACCGGCAGAAGTTGATCAAATTGAAGATCACGGGTTGCTCTATTTACCTCATGCCTATGTGGTTCCGGGCGGTCGTTTTAATGAGATGTACGGCTGGGATAGCTATTTTATCCAGTTAGGATTGTTGCGAGATGGAGAAATAGAATTAGCCAAAAGCTTGGTGGAACAGCTAATTTATGAAATTGAGCATTACGGCACGATTTTGAATGCCAATCGTACCTATATGCTGACGCGATCGCAACCTCCCGTCCTTACGCCGATGATTTTGGCTCTCTTCCAGCACACGCAGGATCGGGACTGGCTGCAATCAGTACTGCCAACCGTTGAACGTTTTTACTACTATTGGACATTACCCCCCCACCTGAATCAAGCAACCGGACTTTCGCGCTATTTTGCATTAGGTGAAGGTCCAGCGCCGGAAGTGTTAATTTCCGAGCGGGATGAAGAAGGGAGAACGCATTATGACCGGGTACGGGAATATTACCGAACTTTTGCAATCGAGGCTTACGATGTCAACTTGTATTATGACCGCCAGAGCGATCGCTTAACTGATTTATTTTACAAAGGCGATCGTTCCATGCGAGAATCTGGGTTTGACATCAGCAACCGTTTTGGCCCATTTAGTGTAGATATTATTCACTATGCGCCTGTTTGCTTGAATGTTTTGCTTTATAAAACAGAGCAAGATACCGCTCAGATAAACGATATTTTGGGATATGAAGAAATTGCTCATCAGTGGCGCGATCGCGCTCGCAACCGCCACAAATTAATTGACCGATTTCTTTGGGATGAAGAAGCTGGACTTTACTTTGATTACAACTTCCATACTGGCAAGCGTCGCCCCTACGAATTTGCCACCACATTTTATCCTTTGTGGGCTGGAATTGCATCTGAAGAACAAGCCAAAAGAGTGGTTGAAAATTTACCCGAATTTGAGGCACCGGGAGGATTACTCACCAGCACTCATGTAACCGGAAATCAATGGGATGCTCCCTTTGGTTGGGCACCTTTACAGTTAATTGCAGTTCAAGGACTTCATCGCTATGGTTATCACCAAGACGCCGATCGTTTAGCGAAAAAGTTTATATCTCTGCTAGCGCAAGAGTTTGAAAAATACGGAACGCTGGTAGAAAAATATGACGTTTGTAATTGCTCCGCCAATGTTTCCCATGAAATTCTCTTTGGCTACAGTTCCAACGAAATTGGCTTTGGTTGGACAAACGGAGTCTTCCTCGAACTGTTATCAACATTAGAATAACTGAAAATTTATAACGCAGAGTTAGTAAAAGGAAATCACCAAGGTACACAAAGTTAAATATTCCTTCGCGTACCTTTGGGATTCCCTTCGCGTACCTTTGCGTTTAAATTATTAAGATTCCCGTCCTGTTGCCCATCTATCGCGCCATTTTACTGTCCCTTCCGTGGCAATAACCCAGCGGCGACCGACAGTATTTTCGCGCAAGGGTGCCTGACCTTCACGCCACAGTGCATACTTGTAGGTAATTAATTTTCCAGCACTTTCATCAAAGGGAATTTCCCCAAACCAAGTATTAGTATTGATGAATTCTAGCGGATACGCCTTAGAGATATCCCAATTGCCTAACTCCGGACAATCTCCGATTACCACAACAGTTTCACCCGGCTGTGTCTGCACACCATTAAGTTGCACCCGCACAATCGTTTGCCCCTTGATGCGTTCCCCAACATGACTGATGACAATTACATCCCGCGCCTCTAGTTCCAAGTCTTGCAACTTTCCGTCTGTAACTTCAAACTTGCGCCGCATTAAAATATCGGTATGTTCGCCGTCTGGTAACTCCGTATCAATTGCTTCCAACTTAACAGCTTCCCCTCGATTCATCGCTACAAACAAAACAGAATCGCGGTAACGGCGTACATAACAATAAACGTCAGGCGTTAGATATTTTTGCCATTGACTCCCCATCGATACAGCTGGATTTAATCGCCGCAAACCTGATAGCAACCGGATATCTCGATAGAGGCGTGACTCGGTGTCCCAATTTTCCATCATCGGACGGTTGTATGGATCGTTCCCGTCGTTAGTATCATCGTGGAGATACTGTTCTGTACCGTAGTAGATACAGGGAATCCCACGGGAGGTCATAATCACAGCGATCGCTACCCGCAGCATCTCTGGATCGGGATTCAATGACTGGAAGCGGGGCATATCGTGATTATCAATAAATGTAATCAACTCCGTCGCCCCGCAGTAACGATGATCCAGATCCAGAACATCTTGAATCAGGTGAAATCCTCCTTCAGCACCCTGCGCCAAAGCCGCTCGGATTGCCAAACAAAAACCAAAATCTAGCATTGTCATGCCAGATTCATTGGCGAATTCTACCGAAAGGTCGCTTCGAGGGTCGCTAAAAATCCACTCGCCAAAGATAAAAACATCTGGTTTGTGAGTGGTAATATCCGCGTTAAATTCTTGCCAAAACCAGATCGGCATATGCTTTACAGTATCAACCCGTAAAGCATCAACTCCCCGGTCTAGCCATTGTTTAATGGCTGATTTAATGTAGTTTCGGTACTCGACGTTATTTTCGTTAAAAGTTGCTAAACCAGACAATTCACAATTTTGCACCTGCCACTCATCTTCCCAATTGGTAACTTCACCATAGTGGTGATACCAGTTATCTTTATCGTCATTAAAATCAGCAATTTTTACTCCATCGTCGTAGAGTTCTCCCTTCTTCCCGCTGAAATCTGGATTGCTGTGATTACACACAATATCCAACACCAGTTTCATCTTGCGTTTGTGTAACTCAGCAACTAATCTGTCAAAAACTGTATCTTTTGTATCTTGAGTTTTATTGAGCGAAGGTTCTTCATCCTTGCCAATAAAGCGAGGATTAATCCGTTTAAAATCCTTCGTCCAATAGCCATGAATTGCAGCTTGCTCAACAAATAATGCTTCCACTTGCTCAAACAGGGGGGTAAGCCAAACTGCGGTAACTCCTAAATCCTTTAAGTAATCTAGTTTTTCAATAATTCCCTGTAAATCTCCACCCCAATATTTACCCCAATCTTTTCGCTCTGGATCGTAAAGTTCTGGGTTTGGCCCTTCGCTGTTGTCAGGATCGCCGTCATAGAAACGATCTACAACAATGAAGTAAATGGTTTCCTGGCGAAATTCAATATCTCTGGTGTATAGAAACTCTAAATCAATATCACTTTCTGGTTTAGCTTCGATAACCAAAGACTCGATTTCTGCTTCTGAATTAGTAACTTCGTATTGAGATGACGAAGCTTGAGATGGAGGAGTTGATACCATAAAGTTTAGTGCGGCTAGTGTTGATAGAGGTGCGATTTTGGAAAGGTCTGTGCTGTCCGGCTAAGGAGTTCAAGCCTTCAGACTAACTTTTTATAAATCTAACGAATTGTTTCCTTTTTTGTATATATATCTGGAGATAGTAGACTAATGGGACAAACTCGTGATAAATAAAATAATTTTGTGGGAATTTTTAAAGCAACGAAATCTGCGGTTGGTTTGAAGGATTAGGTCTTACCCAACCGAACAGGGTGTTGGATTGAAGGAAGAAAGCCAACCTATAAAATACTTTACCCTCTTTTAAAGGCTACCGTGGACACACAAGTCTTCTTGAACTTGCAAGCGTCGTTTTATTCTCATAACCTCCCTTAAACAAGGGGAAAATCAAGTTAAAATCTCCCAATTTATTGGGGGGATGCTAGGGAAATCAACGTTTTGCAACTTAACTAAAGACGTGCGAACACCGTATCTTTTAGCCGAAAGAGAAATACAAGCAGATGTACACTCCCCCGATTAAATTTATTTTGTATGATCCGCAGATTAAATTTAATTTTTAAAATAAAAAGAAATTTTCCTAGATAATTAGTTACCACTGAGGATCTGCTTCAATTAGTTCTGAAGCTAATTTACTTTCTACAGGTTTGGAAAACAAATATCCTTGACCAAAATCACAATTGAGCGCTCTTAGTTGGGCTAATTGACCGGAAGTTTCTATTCCTTCAGCAATCACATTTATCCCCATCGTATGAGCCATTCTCATAATTGCGGGAACCAACCCTATATTTTCTTGACTACTTTCCATACGGTTAACGAAAGATTTGTCAATCTTCAGGGTATTAATTGGAAAGCAGTGCAAGTAACTTAAGGAAGAATAACCTGTTCCGAAGTCATCAAGGCTTAACTGAATTTGACGCTTCTTGAGTTCCTGAATAATTGCCATTGCTGATTGGCTATTATTTATAAGGACACTTTCTGTGATTTCTAATTTTAAGCTTTGTGGATTTAGTTGAGTTTTTTTAAAAATTTCGTCAATTTGCTCAATTAAGTTTGATTGGGAAAACTGCCGACCTGAAAGATTCACGCTAATTGTTAGAGGTTCTTGCGTGAGTTTCTGTTCTTGCCAAATCTTTAATTGCTGGCAAGCTTCCCGCATCACCCAAGTATCAATCTGAGTAATCAAACCTGTTTCTTCTGCAATTGGAATGAAGTCCAATGGAGAAATAAATCCTCGATGGGGATGATTCCAGCGCACTAACGCTTCAAATCCAGCAAGTTTGCCCGTATTCAGTGCAACAATCGGCTGATAATAAACTTGAAATTCTTGTTGATTTATAGCCTTTCGTAGGTCGGTTTCTAACTGTAAAAGCTGGATAGCTTCCTGGTGCATAGCTGGATCAAAAACGTGATACCGAGCTTTGCCACATGTCTTTGCATGGTACATAGCGGTATCTGCATCCCGCAACAAATATTCAGGTTGTTCATAATTAATATTCCCCAGAGCGATGCCAATACTGGCGCTCATGAATACTTCATGTCTGGATAGTTGAAAAGGATGCATCAGTTCTTGAAGAATTCGATCGGCAACTAGGGTAGCAGTGCAGGCATCATTAATTTGTTCAACGATGATTGCAAATTCATCCCCTCCTAATCGTGTTAGCGTATTGATGATGCTCAGACAGGGTTCGAGTCGGCGGGCGAGAGCCTTTTGGACACGCTTGGCAAATGCAATCAGCAGTTCGTCTCCCACCAGATGACCAAGAGAATCGTTGACGACTTTAAAGCGATCGCAATCGAGAAATAACACCGCAAACTGATAATCTGCCTCTTGCTTAGTCCGGCTGAGTGCGTTTTCGAGACGCTCCATGAAGACAGCCCGGTTGGGCAAGCCAGTTAACGGATCGTGCAACGCCATATCTAGCAGTTGGCTCTGGATTCGCTTGCGCTCAAGAATTTCTTCATTGAGTTCTTGATTCGTCCTTTCTAACTGACTGGTACGCTCCTTGACCCGATTTTCAAGCTCTGCGTTCAGTTCCAGAACTTTTACTTGTGCTTCTCTCAGAGCCAGTTGATTCTTGACGCGGACTAACACTTCTTCTACCTGAAACGGCTTGCTGATGTAATCGATTCCGCCAACCGTAAAAGCTTTTACCTTGTCAATCGCCTCATCGAGAGCGCTTAAAAAAATTACAGGAATCTCGCGGGTTTGCTCGTTCGCTTTCAGTTTTTCGCAGACCTCATAGCCATTCATTTGAGGCATATTGATGTCGAGCAAAATCAAATCGGGCGGTTTTGCCTGACACGCTTTTAGAGCAGTTTGTCCGTTCGTTACGCTGCGAACTTTATAGCCCTGATAACTTAACAAATCGGATAACAGCCGCAGATTGTTTGGCGTATCGTCAACAAGTAGAATATTTCCGTTTAGTGGAAATACGCGATCGCTATTCATTAGATAATTTGTTCGATTAAATCAGTGATCTGTTCAAACTGAAAGTTGTTGACACAATCCACCAGAGCATTGAATATTGGAGCCTTTGACTCCGCGATTTGCTCGGCGAGGCTCAAAATCAACTCCGCATCTGCCTCAATAGCGGCTTGATAGAGAGCTGCAATCCACTCAACAGGCATCTCTTGAAAGAACGAAGGACTTAGGAGAAACGATGAATTGGGTGTTGAGATTTCCGCACTCCCCCTAGGTCGGGGGGGGAAGCAACTTCCGCCTTCTAAGGACTCTTCATAAAGATAACGTACCCCTAAATGTTGAGCCATTTTTTCAAAGATAATTTCATTCCGGAAAGGTTTGCCGATGAAATCATCGCAGCCTGTTGACAAAATCAGGTTTCGCTGATCTTCAAAGGCACTAGCCGTTATCGCAATAATGACTACCGCCTGACCATTCACATCCGCTTTAATGCGTCGGGTAGCTTCATACCCGTCCATCACTGGCATCCGCATATCCATCCAGATCAGGTGCGGTTGCCAAGTCTTCCACAGGGCAAATGCCTCTAGACCATTTTCGGCTTCACGCACTTCAAATCCAACATCTGTCAGGAGTTTGACTAACAGGATGCGATTTTCCAGGCGATCTTCCACCACTAGGATGCGATATTGAAGTTGGTTCGGGACTAAACCAATCACCCTGGGTTGCGGCTGTGTCGTTTGAATATCAGTCGCTTCAGCTTGACGAATCTGGATATCAAATGAAAATCGCGTTCCCCGATCTACTTGGCTGCTGACTGCAATATCTCCTCCCAGAAGTTGCACAAATTTGCGGCTAATTGGTAGACCTAATCCAGTTCCTTGCTGAGATTGCCGACCTGTTTCTGTTTGGGAAAAAGCTTCAAATAATTTGTCTACTTCTTGTGGGGAAATACCAGGGCCGGTATCTTCGACTTCAAACACCAAACGGTGATTGGGAATGGATAATGAGGAATGAGATTTCTGCGGATTATCGATTTGATGTCTAACTCGCAAGGTGACACCGCCGGATGAAGTAAATTTGATGGCATTTCCGAGGAGATTCATCAAGATTTGCCGCAATTTACTTTCATCTGTTTGCACGTATTGAGGAATATCTGGGGCATAGTCTAAGATAATCTGTAATCCCTTGGATTTCGCTTTTAATCGAAACATCTCTTCTAGGTTGTCCAAGAGGCGAATTAAGTCAAAGCAATTTTCATGAATAGTTGTTCTGCCTGCCTCAATCTTGGACATTTCTAGAATGTCGTTGATTAATTCCAAGAGATGTTCGCCACTTCGATTAATGATTCCCAGATATTCCTGATGAGCTTTGGATAGAGATGAGTCAAGGTTCATCACTTGGGTAAAGCCGAGGATGGCATTGAGTGGCGTTCTCAGTTCGTGGCTCATGTTGGCGAGAAATTGGCTTTTGGCGTGGTTGGCAACCTCGGCAGCTTCTTTCGCTCTGCGTAATTCTGCCTCAGCCTGAAAGCGATCGCTAATATCGATCATCAAACCATCCCAGAGAATATTCCCATCCGCTTGCTTTTCCGGTCGAGAATCCCCTTGAATCCATTTGATGTTCCCTTGCACAATAATTCGCCAGATGCCATGCCAATGTTTTAGCGTATTCGCTGAGACAGCGATCGATTCAATGACATTGGGTAAGTCATCTGGATGAACGACATCAAATATTAAAGATATATTCTGCTGAACCGCTTCTGGAGAAAGACCAAAGATTTCTTGGCAAACGGGGCTGATATACGGAAAACTCATCATCCCATCCGGACGCATCATAAATTGATAAATCATGCCCGGTATGTTTGTTGCCAAATTTTGATACCGACTGTTGCTCCGTTGCAATGCCTCCTCGACCCGTTTGCGCTCGATAATTTCAGTGGTGGCTTTTTCAAAGAGCGTGCATTGCTGGATAGCGATCGCCAATTGCACAGATAACTGTCTGAGACATTCGATTTCGGAGGAGTGCCACTCCCTTGGGCCTTCACAGTGCTGGGCAATCAGCAATCCCCACAAATTTTCTCCTTGCAAAATCGGAACCACCAAGTTTGCTTTCACCTCAAACTGGCTGAGTAAATCAATATGGCACTCATTTAGACCCGCGTTGTAAATATCCGCCATCGCTCGAATGCGACCTTGCTGGTAAAGGGGGACATAGGTTTCCACAAAGCAGCCGTCTTGAATATTGCTTCCGACAATTGGCGTCCAATCCTCGCCCACTGACTCGACAGCCACAACCCCGCTCCAGTCTAAATTAAAGTGGTAAATAATTGTCCGATCGGTTGCCAAAAATTGTCGGACTTCATCCACGGCTGTTTTCAAGACTGCCTCTAGGTTAAGAGAGGAGCGAATGCGTTCTTGGATAGTCCCCACCAACCGTTCCCGCAAAAATTGCTGTTGCAAGGCAATTTCCGCTTGTTTGCGATCGCTAATGTCCCGGCAGATGCAAACCCGAAATCCCTCTTCGGTATAAGTCAGAGAAATTTCTAGGAAAAAGGTGCTTCCATCCTGCTTTTTACCGATTGCTTCTCCACACCATTCTCCCTCTCGTAACAGAATGGGAACAACTTCTTGAGCCAAGCGATTAATTTCATCTGGGTAAAAAAGTTTGTGCCAAGTCTTACCCAAAAGGTCATTGATGTTGTCGTATCCAAAAATCTTGATATGAGCATCGTTCAGATAGATGTACTCATCCTCGGCATTGAGAATCGCCATACCATCCAATGCCGACTCTACCGCGACTAACTGCCGCCGCAGTTCGCTTTGAGCATTGACAAGCTCTTCTTGTGCCTGTTGACGAACTCTAATTTCTTGCTGTAGCTGTTGATTTTGGCAGTCGAGATAGGCACGGTGTTGTTTTTCCTGCTCTAAGAGGGAAGCTTGAGCGATCGCAATCCCGACTTGAGCCGCAACAGACTCTAATAGTTCAATCTCGTCTGCTGTCCACTGACGGATGCGATCGCACTGATGCAAGCCAATTGCGCCGTTCGGTTCTCCCTGGTAAGAAGTCCGCACTGCTAGCATCGACTTTAGACCGATCTGGCGGCAAAATGGCTCAGCCGCTTCTAAAAGAGGTTCAGCATAAACATCTGGTGAGGAGATGGCGACATCTTGCGCCAGCATTTTCTCTCCATGCGGATTGCCGACAACTGGAATCTCCAAAGAAAGCAGCGATGAATAACCAGGAGCCACAAACTCAGCGACTATAGGAATTCTGGGTTCGGGTCGGGCAACGTAGGTATGAATCAGGCAGCGGTCGATCCTGAGTAGCTGAGAAATTTGTTCGGCAGCGGTGGCAAAGATGTGCTGAGGTTCTAAACTAGAGCGGATTTCTTCGGCAATCTGCTTGAGCAGGACAGTCCGGCTAAATTGATTGGTCAGCGCTTCTACTGCCATTCGCTCCTCGGTGATATCCGCTTGAATCCCCACATAGTGAGTCAAGCGCCCTAAAGCATCTCGTACCGGAGCAATAGAAAATTCATTCCAAAATAAGCTGCCGTCTTGGCGATAGTTCCGCAGTACGACGCGACACTCTCTGGCTTCGCGCAGTGCCAGCCGCAGCTCCTCAAGAGCGGGTTGGGTGGTGTCGGGTCCCTGTAAAAAGCGGCAATTTTTGCCCAGAGTTTCTGCTGCCGAGTAACCCGTGATGGACTCAAAAGCTGGATTGACGTAAATCACTGGCGTGTCGGGCAGTTGGGCATCGCTAATGACAATACCATTGCTAGAAGCAGCGATCGCTCGCTCCAGCAGTCGCAGCCGCTCTTCTGAGTGCTTGCGATCGCTGATGTTTAAGGAATACCCAACGCACTCAATGGGATTACCCGCTTCGTCTTTGACCAATTTCATCTGATCGTAGAGCCAGCGATAAGTTCCGTCCTTGTGCAAAAAGCGGTATTCGTAGGCGTAATCTCCTGTAACAAACAGTCGCGGTAATTCAGCAAAGACGCGACTAACATCTTCTGGATGGATGTGGCTTGCCCAAAAAGTTCCATCTTCGAGAAATTCTTGGGCTTCATAGCCTAAAACTGTCTTGATATTCTCACTGACAAAGGTGATGTCATAATTCCCCGATGCCTTGCAGCTATAAATAATTCCCGGACTAGAGGTGAGCAGATGTTGCAGGCGTTCGGTCGCCGAGCGCAGTGCCACCTCCGCTTGTTTACGAGCAGTGATTTCCATCACCACTCCCCCAACGCCAGAAAGCCGATTATCCTCGTCTGGTATGGGAAAGAAAGAAACCATCCAGTCTCGAACAATACCCGGTTGGCTCGGTACTTCACCGCTGATTTCTTGGTTGAGAATAGATTCGCCTGTTGCGAACATTCGCCGATAGAGAGGTTCCAGCTTAGGGGCGATATCGGGGATGACTTCACAGAGGCTCTTGCCAATCATGTCACCCGCGGGGAAACCATTCACCTCTGCCAGGAGTTCGTTGATTTGCACAAATCGCAGTTGCTCGTCCATGATGCTCAATCCGACAGGAGCCGAGCTGAAAAAGGCATTCAGGCGAGCTTCCCGCAAGGCGAGTTCTCGTTCTAAGGCAATGCGAACGACTTCGTCGCGCTTCGCTCCGCTAACGTCTTTATGCGTCCCCGTCATCCGCAGCGCCACACCAGAGCGATCGCGCTCCATCACCTTACCATGACACAAAATCCACTTCCATTCGCCTGATTTTGAGCGCATCCGCAATTCAATTTCGGAAACGGGTGTTTTACCTTCCCGATGCAAGGTTAAAGAGTCTATCGCCCTAGAGGTATCCTCTGGATGTACTAGCCGCTCCCAGGACTGGTAACTGTTCTCAATCTCCTCTGGCTCATACCCCAGCATCTTCTTCCATTGCCGGTCGAAATACATCTCTCCGGTCGTTAAATTCCAATCCCATATCCCTAAGGCACTCCCATCTAACGCCATTTGCAGCCGTTCTTCGCTGCTTCTGAGAGCGGCTTCGGCAAGTTTGCGCTCAATCAGCCAACCTAACTGAGCCGCTACCGCACTTACTAGCTCAAACAAATGCCGATCTTCTGCACTTTTGTGACGTTTAAAGAAAACTAACACTGCCAGCACTCGCTGATTGGCGAGAATTGGCACGCCCAAACCCGTTTTTAATCCAACTTTTGCGGCGATTTGCGATCGCACAAAGGTTTCCTGCGTGGCTTCGGAAACATCTTCGACCCATTCTGGTTGCTGCGATGACCAAACGCGCCCTGGCAGACCCACGTTGGATCTAAATGTGACTGTTTCGCTATGGCGTCGGAATTCTTCAACCGAGCTATGTTGCAAAGCGACGACCGCATCGCGATCGCACCCGTACCAACCCGGACTATTTTTTAAAACTGTACCATCATCAGACGGAACCCAAGTTTCTCCCAAATCCCAGCCGATTGTCGTACAAATTAACCGCAGAATAATTGCTAAAGCAGTATCAACGTCAACAGAACGATTGATGGCTTGGGTTGCTTCCAGCAACAGACGAATTTCAACTTCTGCTTGCTTTCTTTCAGTAATATCGCTGGTCGTGCCGAGAATCTGCTTCACCTTGCCGTCAGCGGTTCTCGCAAACAGAGTATCCCGATTGAGCAGAGTCCGCCATTCTCCATTTCGATGCCTCATCCGGTACTCATTCTCAAAGATTTCGCTGTCAGAGGCGTCCTCGAATTGTTGGAAATATTCCGGCAGTCTAGCGAAATCGTCAGGATGCATCAGCTTCTGGAAATCTAACCCCGTTTCTTGAATTTCTTGGGGCGTATACCCTAAAGTCGCGCCGATTTCACGATTAATATAAACATTGCGCTGCTCGCTCAGATCGTAGAGAAACAAAACATTGGGACTGGCTTCAGCAATCCGCTCAATGAAATGCTGACTCTGGAGTAACTCCTGCTGTGTCTGTTTATGTTCGGCGATTTCAGATTCTAGATTATGCAGCGTTTTTAATAACTCGGCGGTGCGATCGCTGACCCGAATTTCTAACTCATCGTTGACACGGCGTAATGCTTCTTCTGCCTGCACCCGGATTGCAATCTCGTTCTGGAGTTCCTGGTTGAGAATCTCTAGTTGTTCGGGCGTTTCCAAAGCTAGGAATTGCGGCAGCAGCGTTACCAATTTTAGAGCCGTGTAGCACGAAACCAAGGCAGTCAGCGCTTTCTCAATTCCTGTCAGCCAGTAAACTGGATGCCAAAGCGTCCAGATTTCCATCAGGTGCCCGGTACCGCAGAGAATAGTAAAGGCTCCAAATAAGGCAAATATCCCTTGAAAGGGAATATCTTTCCGCTTGTGGATGAAGTAGATGAGCATCGCCGGAATCGAGAAGTAGGCGATCGCAATCAACAAGTCAGAAACCAGGTGAAGCCATACCAGTTTCGTTTGCCAAAGGTAGCAGTGACCGTGAGGGATAAATTGTCTTGAAGAAAACAATTCTTTTAAAAGCTTCCACATATTACGATCTTTGGCTATAATTTGGAGTTATTCCCGATGCATAAAGATACGGTTAGATAAGCTTCCCAGCTTTAGCTTTTGCCGCGACCCCTCAAGCGCATTCGACTCAGAGTTGAAGCTCAAACTGATGGATAGCTGAGTCTTGGGTTTCCATAACAGCGAGTAATATGCAGAAGAATCTGCTAGAGATTGAGCAAGTTGAGTCAGTACAACACTTGATTCAAGATTGATTCCCCATCTTTAGATAGATATTCTTCATTATTAAACATGACAATTCTATTTGGGTAAGTCAAGGGAAGAATTTAGTTTTATCTGTCTGTCTCGAACCCCTCTTCCCCCCAGATCAGCTAAATTTGCTTGTCCATAGTTGGTGGGAGAGGCAGTTTAAGGTTTATGAATTTTGTTTGTATACGTGACAACAACTATCTACCGATCGCCTACATAAAGCCTTTCTTCATAACTGCTTTTATCAGACTAAAACGGTTGAGTCAGATTCTGGTAAATTTGCCAAGATTTAGCTGGAATCTCTGGAGTGCCCTAAATTGGGCATTGCTAAATCAAAGTTTAATTCAGCAATGTCAGGTAAAGGATCGCGATCGCAAAACGGTTGTCACATTGCAAAATCGCTTTGTAAATGTGGAAAAAGTGAAACTTGCCACTAGGTGACGAGCTATTAATTTAAAAAATTTTCTTCAGTCGATGAGAGACATAAAAGCCCGATCCCTGACTCACTCCTCGCAGAAACTTAGTTAGCAAAGTCCATGTGAAGCCAAGCAATCTTCAACTGGCAGCAAAAAGATATAGAAATATTTAAGAATCTGCTCAAATACTGTTGAGAAATCAGGTTGAGGGTAGACTGATTGATGGCAGCGATCGCTCTACAACTCAGGAGTTGCCATTGGGGCAATTATACGCTGATCGTGATTGACTCTCCCGGCTGATGGGGCTGGGGTGTCGATTCATTAAGTGCGAAGGGAAATTAAGATTCAAGGCAGTGTGGAAGAGAAAGCGATCGCTGGTCAGCTCGCTCTAGAATCTCTTCCCGGTTCGTCTGCATTTAAAGCTCAGCGAGAGGAGCCAGCGGCACAGACTCAGACCCATTAAGGCGCTCCAATTCACTGCTCGTTGCTATACCAATTCTCTAGGATTCGTGAAGGAAAAATCGGGGAGCTAAATCCTCCCATCTCACTACTCCTATATACCCATAATTGTGCAATTCATTAATCAATCGATTAACTATTAGCAATCTCAAGCAAAACAAACTCAATAAATTTTTTAGCCGTCTATCCTTGTCTCTGTCAAACTATTATTGCTATTCAATTGAGAATTTGTGAGAATTGTCGGGTTTGAACTTTCAGTTGCATCGTTTCCGACATCAAAACTGACCGTATAAACAGATGCATCAGGCGCGTACACTTCAATTTTGTAATTGCCAGCAGAAGGCAGCAATGCTTGCCACTGTGCGCCATCGGTAATCGTCCCGACCGTTTGCCCTTCCGGATCGATTACGGTGATATTGACGTTGCCTTCTACCGCTGCCACTGTCAATAGCTGCCCCTCAGTGGCGGAAAGAGAGAAAGAGTGGCACTGATTAGGTTCTAAGTTGCCACCCATCGTTGTTTGTGTAGAACCTGAGTGGAAGTTGACTTCCTGAGTGAATAGCGTATCTGCTGGGATTGACTCCTCTGGGGGGCAGTTATCTATCGGTGCTGAAAGCGTCTCTTGGGGAGTTTTAGGTTGCTCTTGTTTTCTTCTTTTTGGAGCCAGCCGACAGACGATCGTGGAGCCGCCGCTACCTAGCAAACCCAGCGCTGGTGCTGCGACAGGTACCCAACCTGCCTGCATAAAGAAATAGAAGCCGGTAACGAACAAAATGCCCAGCGTTGCAGTTCCAACCACAATCAATCGCAGGGGATGACGGATTCGCCAAGCTAAAATGCCGCCAACGGCTGCCCATCCCACAATCCATAGCACCTCAACCCATTCCGACCAAGACCAAAACAAAGGTCGCTTGTCTAGAACAACGCTGAGGATTTGGCTGACGGTCTGTGCTTGCACCCTTACCCCAAACATCTTACGACTGCCCCCGTAGGGAGTATAAAAAACGTTATCAACTGTGGGTGAGGTGACACCGATCAGAACAATGCGATCTTTCACCCAATCGGGGTTAATCTGACCTTTCAAAACTTCAGTGAGCGTTACCTGCTGGGCGATATTATGAGCGGAGCGATAATCGAGCAGGATCTGGTAGCCGCCTGAATCTGCCTGCTGGTATCCTCCAAAATTGGCTTCTAGGGGTTTGAAGACAATTGAATTGAGCTGGAGATAATTTTTTGGGTGCGGTTGTGCCTCGATTCCCAGTTGTTCCAGGTAGCGCAGTGCCAGACGCGCACCGAGGGAGTAGGGGGTCTTACAGGCACCGACATCGGAAGTCGCAAACAGGAGACTGCGGCGAACGGCGTTATCGGGATCGATCACCAAATCGTCGAAGCTAAGGCGGTCTTCCGGGACAATTTTTGGCGGTGCAACTCCAGGATTATCGATATCGCTGATTTTGCAGACGGTAATGATGCGATCGCTCTTTTGTAATTGCCTGGATAATTCTGCATGACCAGGTTCCATCGGGATGTCGCGATAGATATCCAAACCGATGACTCGTGGTTGATGCCGTTCTAGTTGCGCTAACAGCTGATGCAGAGTCCGGTCGGATAGCGGATATCTGTTTTGAGCTTTGATATCTGCTTCGGTGATTTCGACGACTAGGAGGCGAGGATCTGGCCCTTCCATTGGGGATGAACGATCTAAGTCTCCCAATACCCGTGTCGCAAACCGTAACCGCACCATCTGATCGAAGGTTGCCAGTTCCAAGGACTGCAAACCTCCCAGTTGTCGTACACCCAGCAGCAAGCCGGTAGCAAGGATACTGGCGATCGCTAAACGGATCGGCGATGCCTTTTTCTCAAGGACACCCGCGCGATCGCTAATTTTTTCCCCGCTTTTGTCGGCAATATTTTCTGGATCAAATTTTTCTGCAACGGGCGTATTTTCAGATAACGATACCTCTGTCAATGAAGCGATCGCTTGGCTGACTTCTGTAGCGGACTGGTAGCGATCGCGGAAGTGGTATCGTACCATCTTGTCTAAAATTGCTGCTAGGCGATCGCTGACCTTTACTTTATCCCGCCAAATAATCTCAGAGGTTTCAGGATCTTCTGGTAGCTGGTTCGGTCTTAACCCAGTCAGCAGTTGGATGGCAGTGATCCCCAAGGCATAGATATCGCTGCTGTATTTTGGCTTACCCGCTAGTTGTTCGCTCGGCACATAACCTTGAGTGCCAATTCCGACTGTAATGCTGGTCTGATCGGTTCCACTCGTCAACTGGGTGCGGATTTCCTTGACCGCGCCAAAGTCAATTAAAACTAATTTGCCGTCCTGTCGCCGCCGGATCAAATTGCTCGGCTTGATGTCGCGGTGGATGACTTGATAAGCATGAACAAACTCCAGGATGCCCAGTACATCCTGCAAGAACTGAATAATTTCAGATTCGCTCAGTCGCGTACCTTGGTGCAATTCATCGCTCAGCGGCGAACCTTCAATGAACTCCTGCACCAGGTAAAATTGTTGATCTTGTTCAAAGTAAGCTAGCAGATGAGGGATTTGTTGGTGGTGGCCCAGTTTTTCAAGCGTTTTTGCCTCGGTTTTGAACATCCGTCGAGCCACCTGCAAAAAAGCAGGATCTTGACGAGCAGGTTTGAGGTGCTTTACAACACACTTAGGGTTTCTCGGTCGCTGCGTATCCTCGGCAATGTAAGTTTGACTAAATCCTCCAGCTCCTAGGACTTTGACAACTTTATAGCGCCCTCCCAGTTGTGTTCCCAGCATGGTCGCTCAGTATGCATCAATCCTGATTTTGGCATACAACTCAGTTTTGCTGAGCTTGGTTATTTATCTGTTGTCAGTTGTCGCTCGTTAATGATTTTTCTCATCCCCGTGACAAGTCGTTCTTAATTGCTTGTCAACAAGATTTCCGATAGCCGTATGGTAGTAAGAAGCGATGCTTGTTACCAACTTTTCCAAATGCAGATGATTCAAGGTACAACCAAACTTTTAGGGGTGATTGGTCATCCCATCGGGCATTCCCTATCGCCGGTGATGCACAATGCGGCGATCGCTCATTTAGGATTAGATTGCGTTTATGTACCTTTGTCGGTCGCGCCGGAAGATTTAGAGAAAGCGATCGCCGGTTTTGCCGCAATGGATAATTTTGTGGGCTTTAGCGTTACCATTCCCCACAAACAGGCAATTATCCCCCTGCTATCAGAAGTATCAGACATTGCCCAAGCGATAGGAGCCGTCAACACCGTTACGAAGACGGATAAGGGATGGATGGGCACGAATACGGATGTTGAAGGCTTCCTCGCCCCCCTGGAAGCTGACCAGGGCGATTGGAGCCAAAGTGTAGCGGTCATTTTAGGCAATGGTGGTGCGGCGCGGGCAGTGGTTGCCGGTTGTAAAAAACTAGGTTGTGCCCAAATCCATGTTGTTGGGCGAAACCGGGAGAATTTAACCGCTTTTCAAAATAGCTGGCGCAATTCATCTTTACCAGTAGAAATCAGCACCCATTCTTGGGAAGAACTCCCGAATCTGATTTCTCAAGCATCTTTGTTAGTCAATACAACACCTGTTGGGATGTACCCGAAGGTTGACGAGTCTCCCTTAGATGCAGAAGCGATCGCCAATTTGCCAGAAGGCGCGATCGCTTACGATCTAATTTACAAACCCAACCCTACCCGGTTTCTGCAACAAGCACAAAGACAAGGCGCAATTATCGTTGATGGACTGGAAATGCTCGTCCAACAAGGAGCCGCCGCCCTGAAAATCTGGTTAAACCGCGAGCCGCCAGTGGACGTGATGCGCCAATCTCTACAAAAACAATTAAAGATCAAAAATTAAATCCAGCGTGCAATTTTTGGGCTTTCTTCCCTAATGGAGCGGGGACTGGAGGATCTTGTCAGAATTTGCTTGACATTTCGATTTTCTACCCTCCTGAAAAAAAGGAGCTAAGAAAAAATTGCACATTAGTGTAACCTGAGAAAAGATGCAATTCTGAGCAAATTTACGGATATTCAAATCAAGTTATTGTGTCACCAGGCTTTTTTCTGCGAATTTTTACTGACTTATATATTACAATTTATTAAAATCCCTTTTCTAGGTAAAAAGGTAATCTCTTGGGAGTCTTACTGAAGAAAATTGATTTCCTCTTTTACATCAATCTTGTAACATTTGCAGTAGCTTAGATATCATTTCACTCAATCTTTACAGGTTGACGTGTAAATCTACTTACTAATTTAAAGATTAAGTAAAGATACTGCCGTACGGATGTGGTATTAAGTACTTGTTGCGTAGTATAGAGCAGCCCTAAAACCGTAAGTTTGCGTACCTTACAGGAGCCGCTAATTTTTATGGATCTTTGTACGGATCTCAAGATTAGAGGATCAGACTTCTCTGAAGTCTGGAGAGGCTGAATCTGAGAACATCGCTCAGGCTCTAAGTTTAGCTGCAAGTATTTGATTTTATTGACTTTAAAGAGGAATAAAGATATATGGTGGAAAGCCGCAAAGATATTAAAAACAATCCCACGCTTCCTGGATTGCCACCCCTATTGCGGGTTCCATCAGAATCATTGCAAATCGCTGAATTAGGTCTTCCCACGGCTTTAGCAGGCTCTAAGAATTTCGAGAAATTAGGGGAAGAGCGTGGGTACGCCCATACACGCCCACTCCGTTTTTCTTTAGTGGTTCCTACCTATAACGAAGGGGACAACATCCGGGAGATTGTCCGATTACTGACTCAGCTGTTGGATGGAGCTATCCCGAATGACTATGAACTGATTGTGGTCGATGATAATAGCCCCGACGGAACTTGGGAAATCGCTCAGGTTCTGATGTTGGAGTATCCGCATCTGCGAGTGATGCGGCGGATTGAAGAACGGGGACTTTCGACAGCGGTAATTCGCGGCTGGCAGGCAGCGCGGGGAGAGATATTAGGCGTAATTGATGCCGATCTCCAGCATCCACCAGAGTTGTTATTGCAGCTGTTAGCGAAAATGGATCGGGGCGCAGATTTGGCGGCGGCTAGTCGCCATGTGGAAGGTGGCGGTGTCAGCGACTGGAGTATTGTACGTAGATTTTTATCTCGTGGTGCCCAGATGCTGGGGTTAATACTGCTGCCTGGAGTAGTGGGTCGTGTCTCCGATCCGATGAGTGGTTATTTTTTGGTACGCCGCGAGTGCTTGGTGGGAAAAACACTGAGTCCGGTGGGTTACAAGATTTTGATTGAGGTGCTGGGTCGGGGCGATATCCGTTGGATTGCTGAAGCAGGCTACGTGTTTCAAGAACGCCAAGCGGGGGAAAGTAAGGTCAGTGCGAAGCAATATGTAGATTATCTGCGGCATTTGCTGAGGTTACGCCTTTCCCGCTGGCCCATTGGTCGATTTCTCCGATTTGGTGCAGTCGGTTTCAGTGGCGTATTTGTAGATATGGCAGTCTTTTATCTGCTGCGTACCCAAGTGGGATTGGGACTGACGAGCAGTGCAGCTTTGGCTTCGGAGTTGGCAATTATCAATAATTTCTTGTGGAATGACAGCTGGACTTTTGCTGACATTTCCAGTCGCCAACAGGGATGGAACAAGCGGTTCAAGCGGCTGTTGAAATTTAATCTGGTCTGTCTGAGTGGGCTGGTATTAAACCTTTTGATCCTGAATTTGCTGTTCAATGTCCTGGGTGTGAATCAATACGTTGCGAAGCTAATTGCGATCGCTGCCGTGACTTTGTGGAATTTCTGGATCAATCTAAAACTCAGCTGGCGGGTGACGGAAACTAAGTAATCTGAGTCTTTAATCATTAGTCCTGAGTTATTCGTCGTGAGTCTATCAATGGCTCTTGACCCATAACTCTTAACCCAAAGAAAAAAGGCGATCGCCCTTAACGCGATCACCTTTTTTTTATTTCTCTCCTACTAAACTTTCCCTAACTGTAGAAAAAGTCTCTAGCATCCAGTCAAACAAGTAAACTCATAACCGAGAGTTGTAGGGTTACTTCCTGTTTGGATGATACTCAAACTCCGATGAGAATTATCCCTCTTCTGTCACTTTCCGGGTATTCTGAATAAAAGAAGAAAAAAAGAAAACCCTGAAAGCTAAGTAGGGCAATGAATGTAGAATTACAAATCCTGAAACATTTGGCAAGAGATGCTCACCCAACAGTTGCCATTATAGATGAATATTGTGCCGAGTATAAAGACCTATTTAAAGAAGTAAGAAATTAT